>DAOWLL010000186.1 GCA_030641945.1 Gammaproteobacteria bacterium
AAACTAGCCACTGACCTGTGGCAAAGCTTCGATATCCCACAATCTCAAGCCACCCAGGCATTATTACCCCTGATACGGGGCACGATTCACAACATTAATACTGTCGGCATACCTCATCGGCGGAATCAGCCCGGGGTATCTGCTGGTGCGCTTGTTGCGTGGTGTCGATCTTCGGACCATTGGCAGCGGCAGTCTGGGCGCAACCAATACAGGGCGTATACTGGGGCGCAAAGGGTTTTATTTCACCCTGGTATTGGACATCCTCAAAGGCGTATTTGCTGTATTGCTGGCACGTAGCCTGGAATTTCAGCCAGGTATAGTCTGTGCTGTGGTGGTCGCTGTTATCGCGGGTAACATCTGGCCGCTGTGGTTACACTTTCACGGTGGTAAAGGCATTGCCACCAGCCTGGGCGCTTTCGTAGCGTTAGATTATAAAATCTTATTGATAGGTGGTGTCGTGCTCCTGATAACTTACTTAGTGACACGTAAGTTTCTGCCGAGCTGGATTGCTACCCTGGTAGCTATGCCGCTGATAGCATATTTCTTCGGCAACCCTATGCCTGTTGTTGTCTCACTGCTGGTTTCTGCAGTGATTATATTAATTGCACATAAAAGCAATATCATGCAGGTGTGGTTTACATAGGAGCAAAATGTAATGTCAGACAACGATTCAATGATATTTAAAGTTGCCTCAGAGCCTTATGAATTTGAGCAGATTCACGAGCTGAACTATCAGACCTTTGTCGATGAAATCCCCCAGCACCAGCAGAATGAAAAGCAGAAACTGGTCGATAAGTTTCACAAGGAAAACACCTATGTAATCTGCCTGCGTGACAGGGAGGTACTGGGAATGATCGCTCTGCGTGATAAACGGCCGCTGTCAATGGATGATAAACTCGAAAATCTTGAATCCTATCTGCCGCCCTTCAAAACAATTCTTGAGTACCGGTTGCTGGCGGTCAAAAAGCAGCACCGTAATACTGCCATTTTTACCGGCATCATGAAAAAATCTTTCGATCTGGCAATAAAGGGCGGTTATGACATCGCCATAATCTCCGGCACCACACGCCAGGCCAGACTCTACAGGCACCTGGGCTTCAAACCGTTTGGCCCGCTGGTTGGCAAACAGGATGCGCTGTACCAGCCCATGTATATCGATGTTGCTGGCGCCATCGAACTGAAAAAAAGTTCACAGATCCTCAAACCGAAAAAAGGCAGTGAGATGGAACGGTTACTGTTCAACTACCTGCCGGGACCGGTGTCAATTGCTGAAGGCGTGATGGAAGCCAACTCTGCTGAACCTAATTCACACCGCAGCCAGCAGTTCATGGACCATTTCAACGAACTGCGTAATGTTCTCTGTGAACGGGTAAATGCACAGGGGGGGCAGATCATGATGGGCTCGGGCACCCTGGCCAATGATGTCGTTGCTGCGCAGTTAAGCGTCCTTCCAGGTCGAGGTCTGGTATTGGTGAACGGCGAATTCGGCAATCGTTTACTCGATCAGGCGATTCGCGCAGGTCTGGATTTCGATGTCATTCAGGTGGATGAAGGCAAAACCTTCAGCCGAGAAATGCTGGAAGAAAAAATCAGTCAGAATGAAAATCTGGCCTGGATCTGGACCGTACATTGTGAAACCTCCACCGGTGTACTAAATGATATCGAGATGTTGCGTAAACTGTGCAACGGACATGGTCTAAAACTGTGCCTCGATGGGATTAGCAGCATTGGTTCCTGTGACGTCGACCTACAAGATGTTTATCTGGCAACTGCGGTCAGTGGCAAGGGTATCGGTTCATTGCCGGGACTCGCCATAGTGTTTTGCCGGGAAGATGTAGAGTCCGGTGACCGTCAGTTGCCATGCTATTTCGACCTGGCGTATTACGAAGCCAGGCAGGGTGTTCCATTTACCATTTCATCCAATGCCATCTACGCCCTGAATGCTGCAGTGAGTAACAGTGACTGGCAGACCCGCTTCGCAAATGTCAAACAATGGTCAGAAGAGTTACGGAGCGAAATCGAGGAAACTGGTCTATCGATTCTGGCCGAAGAACAATGCCGGGCGCCGCATGTCACGACAATCGTATTGCCCGATAGTATTTCATCACTGGAGATGGGAAAACTGCTGGAAGACGAAGGTATTCTAACCAGCTACCGCAGCGAATACCTGATCGATAAAAACCATATTCAAATCTGCTTCATGGGCGAGTGCCAGAAGCCGCCGCGATTAATCACCTATTTCCTGCGCGAAATTATGGGGCAGGCATTAGCAAAAGACAGTACCGCGAAGATCGGCGCAGCCTGAATCATCAAAACACGGCTGACAGCCATCCTTATTCTCCAGGTGCTACGCCAGCTTCTATGGAATTACTGCTGCGCATCTCCTGAACGTTCGACACCTGCGGCCTGGCCGGCAGAATAGATATATTCGCGGGACCTTGGCACATCGTTGTTGTCGCCTCGGGAAAACAGCAGTTGAAACAGACCGAGGGTGCCAGATTCGAAAGATGAGATAGAACTGCACAGGTACAGATACCAGGCACGGGCGAAGCTTTGGTCGAACATATCCACGACCTCATCCGTATGCTCTTCATAACGTGCCAACCAGTGTCTCAGGGTGCGGGCATAATGCAGACGCAAATTCTCCACATCCCACAGTGAAAAATCATGGGTTTCGAAAATGTCCATCATCTCGCTCAGGGCAGGTGCATAAGCACCGGGGAAGATTCGCCGCTCCGTCCAGGAGCTCATCGGTCCTGGCTGATTTCGCCCGATGGAGTGAATCAGCCCGCGGCCATTGGGCCTGAGACAACGATTGATCACGTCACCCAGAGCCTTGTAATTACGGGTGCCCACATGCTCCAGCATGCCCACCGATACAAACACATCGTACTCACCCTCGATGTTACGATAATCGTCTTCAACATACTCGACTCTGTCAGCCAGCCCCATCTCCTTCGCCTTATTACGGGCAAAAGCAATCTGCTCGCGGGAAATATTGTAGGCCTTCACGGAAACCCCGTAATGCTGAGCCATAAAACGCGCCAGTCCACCCCAGCCACAACCGGCCTCCACCACGCTGTCACCTGGTTTCAGCTGCAACTTGCGACATACATGGTGTAACTTGGCGACCTGGGCCTGCTCCAGAGTCATGTCCGGCTGCGGAAAGTAAGCGCAGGTGTATTGCATGGCCTCTGTATCCAGCCATTTTTGATAAAACTCGTTACTCAGATCGTAATGGTGGTAAATATTGTCCTTTGCCCGGGACAGCGTATTGCCTATGGTGTAATGCAACAGGTCTGTAAGCACACGCCGTATTTTGCCACCGGTGCCATAATCACCCATGCTACGAAATATGATTGCTATAAATCCTGCAAGATCACCATCGAACCTGATCCGACCACTACAGTACAGGTCACCAAATTGCATTTCCGGATCGATCATCATACGCCACAGGATACCGCGATCAGATAAAGTAACCGTCGGGATATACTCTGCCTGCCTGTCACCTATATGAATCGTTTCACTTTCCCATAGCACGACTTTGAGAGGGGGGTGCCCGATCATATCCGCAACCTGTTTGATTAACCAGCGATCAAGAACGGTAACACGGCTGTTACCGGACGGTGTAGCAGTATCGTTAGCCGAATCATATTTGATTCCGATCTTGTTTATTTTTTTGTCTGGCCGTCCTATGCCCGTGGTGTGTGTTTTTCCAGCAGCGACTGACACTGATGTTTCGCTTTGTGTTTTTATTGGTTTTTTTATTTTTTCCTGTGCATCCATCATCTTTTTCCAGATTGCATTTATTGTTCAGGTAGATTTCGTAGCGGCCACTTTCCTTGAGAGAGTAGCCTGAAAGTGAGGTTACTTAAAACCAGTGAATATTGAAATAATTCGCCAGACGGTAGTGTTTACGCTCATGTTCCGGCTCCCAGTCGATGTTCCTATACGTGCCAAACACCCTGTCCCACAGACTGAAGGTTATGCCAAAGTTATGGTGCCACATCTTACCCTTGTGGTGCAGGTGGTGGACCGGTTTATTGAGCCAGAACACCAGGTCCGGATTATCATGCTGCACCTGGTGTGCATAGGCAGCAATACATGCATAGATGAAACCGCCTAGAGCCCAGCCTGTTCCGGCGGATACAGAATACAGAAAACCGAGCCATAAAAACGGGATGCTTGGCAGGAAGTAATCAAGAAATTCACCCCACCAGCCCTGCGCTGTTCCTTCCTTATGGTGCTCAAGATGCTTCTGACCCAGTAAGATACGGGCATGCATCAAGCGGTGTACGACATATTCCACCAGGGTACCGACCAGAAATGCCAGCAGCATGGCAAGAATAAATACTAGTGAGTCTTGGGTTATTGAGAAAAATCGCATTGTGTCATTTCCTGATAATAAATGCTGGTCTAGTTTAGTTCAGGCAGTATTACTATACATAATAGTTTTTTTTGATCATATTCCGGCCCATTGTGAACACTCATTCTGGTTCAACGTGAACACTTTTCGGTATTTTCCGGAATCGGTGTTCACGTTGCACCGGAATCCCTCCCAACGCATTGTTATTTCAACTAATTGCTATCCTCTCCTGCTTTTGAGGGTGTTGTAAAAGGTCTTTACCAACCATATCGGAGGTTCTAACTTCCATCAAAGCCCAACCATAACCGACTGGGTATTGCCGGGCAGTTACACAGAATTATTTACAGGCTCCCAAAGACGCGAAAAGCGCTAGATCCTATAGATATGTTTTTGTGTTGTTAGCGGTCTTTGCGTTTTTCGCGGACCATTAATTTATTTTTATGGCTTATCAATGACACTCGAC
>DAOWLL010000151.1 GCA_030641945.1 Gammaproteobacteria bacterium
AGCAGTCGGTGGAGTACTCCTCGTCAATTGAGCTGCCGATTGACCCCCCACCTCCGCCGTCGATTGTGGAAGATTCGACAAACGGTAGTACCCTGCTCCTGGTGAGCGTTGTTCTCATTGCAGTGGCATTCGCTGTTTGGTTTTTCAGACGGCGTTCGAAACGTGGGGAAGTCTCTGTAAGAATTAGCACGGATTTCGGTGAAATTGAGCGACGTATGGCAACTGAACTCGAGACGGAAATGCTTCGGCGAACCACGTCGATCTAAGACGCTGAGGCATAACAATTCCGTCGAGGGTTCTCTGAAAGTAAAAGGGACGGTGACACTTGAGGTGCAATTACGTATGCCAATTAGACTCACTTGTCACCGACCCCTATTAAGTTCTACAGTATAAGGTCCGGCGTTATACACGCGAAGGTACAAGTTATGAGTAGTAAGAAGATAATTGTCGAAGTGATTAACGAAGATGCTATTACATATGAATCAGACGTTCTCGTCTTAAAATATGCCCAACATTTATATGGCCTAGATAAAGCAATAGTTTCTATTATTGAGAAAGACGGATTATCTATTCAGAATAATCTTCCAAAAAGTGGAAGTGATTTCGTAATCGAAACCCCAGAAGGTATTGCACCACCAAAAGTTATATTTATAGGAACTCCTAGGTTAGGCGGTTTTGGGTATAGAGAAATAAGGGAGTTTGGAAGAATTGCGCTTTTATCATTATTAAAGTCTAAACATCCAATTAAACACATTTCTCTCACCATTCACGGATCTGGATATGGTTTAGATGTAGAGGAAGCATTTTCGTCACAACTTGCCGGGATAATTGATGCCATTACTTCGGGTCAGTTTCCTGACGGGTTACAAAAGATAACATTTTTGGAGAGGGCAAGTAGAAGAGTCCCTGTTCTTCAGCGTTTATTAAACGAATTGTTGCCTGGTGGCTGCATTGAAACTGATCCACAATCATATTTTGAAGGTGGCGAAGACTCCTCAAAACAAATGCTACGAGAAGCTGGATATACATCTGATAATAAACCCCATATTTTCGTAGCAATGCCATTTAAAGAAGACATGGAAGATATATGGGATTATGGAATACAACCAACAGTAAAAACTGCTGGTTATATTTGTGAACGTGCAGATTTATCTAGCTTTACTGGTGATGTTATGGATTGGGTTAGAAATCGTATCAAGAGCGCAGAAATAGTTATTGCGGATCTTACAGAATCTAACCCAAACGTATATCTTGAAGTAGGATATGCGTGGGGAGCAGGTATTCCTACAATTTTGTTAATGAACAGTGAAAGTGAGTTGAAGTTTGATGTTCGTGGCCAGCGTTGCTTGATATACAAAAGAATCAAAGACCTTGAGAAGTTACTGAAAAAGGAACTGGCTGGGCTTAAAAATGTATAACAAACGCTTGTAACCATAAAAAAAGATGCGTTCGTTTCTAGCTCCAGTTTATATTGCTAGTGGATCGGGCCGTTAATTTGTAAGCTTGAGCTGTAAAAGGGAATATTTGGGACAGAGAAAAAACTCTGTACTCTCTTAGGATGCTTTGCAGGCTGGCCCTTATGATTTTGATTTTTCACTGCTGCGATGTCTGGCTTTGCACCAGCAATACCACGACACAAAGGGAGTATGCATCATGCCTGACAAGGTAAAGTGTCCGTCTTGTCAAAAGCTCATTGAGGCCGACAGCGCTTTCTGCCGCTATTGTGGGCACCAACTTTCGGGTCAGAGTGACGACAAGCAATCCGTTCTCAACAAGACTGCCGATTTTTCTGACCTGGGCGAAGCCCTGGCAGCGATAAATACCTTCTTCGAACGCTGGCCGGATCCGGACAGCCCCGAGGCGCGTGATGTATCCTTCACACGCCATTGTCTTCTTCTCATAGTGAACATGATGCAAATTGTTCAGGGTAAGTATGACCCCAGTTATGAGAACCTGCTACGACTGGCAAATGCGGCTGCGGAAGGACTTCCACAACACCTGAGTAACGGGCTGGCGACGTCTGCCAGGGTCATTAATTACAAAAAGGAAGTGACTGACTCCCTGTCATCCGCAAGAGATATCTGTGCAGCCGTACTTACAAGTCTCTATGAGGCGGCCGAAAAGGAGTACGACACGCTGTTTGTCGATGGTGAGAGCCAGGCGCAGATACAGAAGCTGACAATGGAAGATGTGTATGCGGATGCCGAGGTGCATTATGCGTCCTTTCAAAATGGTGAGCTGGATGCAGCCCGGCGAGGATTCACCCACCTGAAGGAACTGAACCCCGAAGACGCCTATTTTCGTAATTGCCTGGGATCCGTTCTTTTTCAACAGGACGAAGTCGTGCCCGCCCTGCAGGAGTATCTTTTCGGACTGTCGAGAGATCCGACCAACGACAATCTACTCTCTAACACACTCCGGTGTTTGTGTGGACTCGCACTTTACCCGGCAGCTGTAGAGCTGGCACGCCACTGCGAGAAGGCTGGCGCGAATATTGACAGTACCATTGTTGCTCCGTGGGACAGCCTGGCACGTGCAATCAGTTCGGCGGTAGCCACCAGCTTGCTCAAATGTACGCCAGAGGACTTCTCCTCCACGGCAGTCGACAGGAACGATGAAGTCGAACTGGCCGAGCGCCCCTGGCTGAGAATGCCGGAGAAAACCACGAATACCCGCAACGTATTGCATGATGCACGGATTTTTATCTCTTACCGTCATGCCGGTGGCATGAACCACGCCCAGCGGCTGGAACGCGGGCTAAAGGGCGCCTATCCAGAAATGCACGTGTTCCGTGATGAGACGCTAATGGTACCGGGCATAGACTTTATTGATCAGATCAGGGAGGAAATAGATCAGGCGGATGTGTTTCTGGCGATGGTCGATGAAACCTGGGTAAGGGGTGGTAACCGATCCCGCCTTCAGGATCGAAAGGACATTCTCCGGCGTGAATTGGCGCGTGCGTTTGAGAAGGGCATCGCGGTTATACCGGTGCTGCTGGAAGGTGTGCAGATGCCTACAGGCAAAGCGTTCCCAACAGAGTTCAGAGAGTTCGCGCAGCTCCATGCCGTTGGTTTATCCGAAGATAATTTCAACGCTGATTTAGGCATGCTTCAGGCCGCACTAACACGACTCATCACTGAAAAAAAGGTGCGGGAAAAGTTGATGGACCAGGATTTCGATGAGCTGTCCAAACTCGACGAAACTGATCCGGAAGGAGCTGAGGCACGGTGGGACGAGATGTTCAAGCCTGCTATTGATGACCTGCCAAAATATTATCCCATGGTGGCCGCACCGGGGCAGGGTGTGAAATCGTCCAGGGTTGAACTGCACGGCATGTGGGATTGTGAGGCCACTGGAACAGATGCACAGACGAAACTCCATTTTGTGACTGAAGGAACATCCGGCACACCATTTTCAGGGGAGATTGAATATAGCCAACGCGGCCTGTTCGGCATGCGGGTGGGAAAATCGGAGCCGATCAAGGGCACGTGGATGCCTGTGATTGATCAGGAAAAGGAGCTTTTGCTTGGTATCTTTCTTGACGGACTGAAATCAGGTCTGCCATTTAAAGTTATCATTCCTTTTCATCGTCAGGTTGGCGACGATCTGGTCGGAACCGACGCTCAGGGTGTTACCTACTGCAGTCGTAATATCGAGCCTAAACGAAAGGGATTTTAGAATGGAAACTCAGCGCTGACCCCGGTTTTGTCATTAACTCGTCCGCCCTGAGATCATGGGCCAGGTGCTCGGCATCGTTTACCATATGATTGCCACGCATTTGATCAAGAAGGCAGGGCTGACGCACAGCACGGCGCACACCGGCGCCGTCAAGCCGAACCAGCGCTTCGGCAGCGCGCTGAAGCTGAATATTGATTTCAATATGCTGTACCTGAACGGGGGAACCTCAGATTTATTTTTCCTTGCCATCGGACGGATTAATAAAGGTGGTCATCTATATATTAAGAATGCTGTGCCTTTTGCAACAAGGCTTCTATTTGACTGACCAGGTCATCAGGGGATGCAAATAGTCTAAGACTGTATAGCCAGTTCTGTCGTCTGCCAATATCAACCAGACCGGAATTGTTATATTTTGAACGCTCTCTTGCTTTGACATTAATCGCGCCACTCGTACTCATTGACCACTGAAACAAACGGTCTGCAGTCCACGTATTCTCTGAGTCTAATATGCAGTGGAGCTGTCCCGGTGTTGCTACCAGCCAGGTATGCTGATTTTTAGTGCTGAATATAAGTAATAGATCGATAACCGGTTTACCAACCTGGTTGGCAACATACTCTTTCAGCTCTGCAGGTGTTCTAAATTCGTAGCCGCTTTCCGACACCACTTTTTTACTGCTTAACGTTGCTTCTGTTGCCGCTTCAGCTGCCAGGATCTCTTCTTCACTTTCACCCTCGACATCGCCTTCAGTTTTGGCCTGATCGAGCAATCTGTTTACTTCCAGTGACAACTGTTTAAGGCATTCCTCAATCTGGTATTCTTTGCCACTGGATAAAGCTTTTCCATCAGCAGGATGCAGTTGTATTTTCGCTAACCAGTCAACCACTTCCCAGGGGCAGGGCCTGACAATAAGAGGCACAATCGCGAGTTCGCCTAATTCTCGTTGGTTAAGAAGCCAGTCTAATTCTGTATCATTAATGAATTTTGAGCTTAAGAAGTCCGGTGATATTACCAGGATGGCAATTTTTGACTTTTCAATCATGGATTGAATGATATTGCTCCATTCGTCTCCCAGGTGGATTTCCCCATCATCCCAGGTCGTATAGTCAAACTTGTTTTGCTGTTTCATGCATTGCATGAAAGTAACGATACGGTCTTTCCATTCCTTATCTTTATGACTGTAACTAATGAAGATGTCCATAAGAGTATATTCTAGCTTTTGAGGGGCTGAGTCAATTGCGATTGGACCTGCAAGTCTTGAGTATTGTTAATAAAGCTCAAGTGCGAAGATGAGCAGTGACAGCAAATTCTGACCCTGTATTTGTAGTGTAGTAACAAGGAATTGTCGTGTGTGTTAGAGGATATATTGTGGCTGGACTTTTTATAAAGGGACTTTTATGCTTGCTATACTTGATACGGACGTTAGCGAAGCCACCCATGTGGTATCGTACGGCGAATATCACCATTAAAATGGATTCAGCAGCGAAGCGGAACGCACTGTGCCTTTTGAAATCATCGTCGATGCACCGAGACGGAAGTTCTTTCGTCGGCTCCAACGTGCACTCACCACGTTGCTCGGCATGCTCCTGGTAATTGCCGGCCTCGCCGCATCGAGCTTGCCGCTGTTATTTGTCATCGCTATTATCGCGTCGCTTTTCTCAACTAAATTAAACTTTCCCGACACTGATCCGGAACAGGC
>DAOWLL010000457.1 GCA_030641945.1 Gammaproteobacteria bacterium
GCATGCACCTGCTCCATATTGTTTACGTTGAATGCCGGCATGCCGTAGTCATTCTCTGCGGCGTGATCCAGCAACTGTCTCATGGAAATTAAAGCCATTTTAGTTCTCCTGAAAACTTGGTAGTTTTACTCTTGATTTAAATTCTATTTACAAATTCTTCTATGCATCGATATCGACGATCTTCATCAAATTCGTACCTGCACCCTTTTCACCGATAAGGTTCCCACGCGTCATTATGATTCGTTGACCTTCTTCTACGATATTCCTGTTAAGCAGAATATCCACGACACACTGGGTCACATGAACCGGCCCTATTTTATCGTTCTCGACGTTAACCGGATAAACACCCCGATACAGAGCTACCTTTCGTTGTGTCTTGCGGTGCCGGGTCAAGGCATATATCGGTATGCCTGAACTAATACGCGACATCCATAACACGGTGGTGCCTGACTCCGTCAATGATGCAATTGCAGCCACATCGAGATGGTTCGCGGTATACATTGTAGCCATGGCGATGGCCTCATCAACCTTGCTAAAGGTAAGGTTAAGGCGATGATCAGATTTCAGTGCTTCATGCTGCATTTCAGCATGCTCGCAAATACGGCTCATCGCCTGTACTACCTTGACCGGATAACGGCCTACCGCGGTTTCGCCTGACAACATTACCGCATCAGTACCATCCAGCACCGCATTGGCAACATCGAATACCTCGGCACGCGTAGGAATCGGGCTGTCGATCATCGATTCCATCATCTGTGTCGCCGTGATCACCACCTTGTTAAGCCCACGCGCTTTCTTGATCATGCTTTTCTGAATCGCCGGCAATTCTGCATCACCCAGCTCAACACCGAGATCACCACGAGCCACCATAATGACATCTGATGCCTCGATGATTTCGTCGATATTCGCGACCGCATCAGCACGCTCAACCTTGGTGACGATACCCGCATCGCATCCGGCCTTACGCACATAATCACGGCACAGATGCACATCATCTGCTGATCTGGCAAACGATAGCGCAACATAATCAACTTCCAGTTCGGCAGCCGCCTTGATGTCTTCCTTGTCCTTTTCCGTCAGTGCCGGCGCAGACAGCCCACCACCCTTGAGGTTAATCCCTTTATTGTCAGACAACTCGCATGTATATCCAACGATACAGTGGATTTCATTGCCCTTAACATCAACGATTTCAAGCTCGACCCGCCCGTCATCCAGCAATAGCAGGTTGCCGGGTTTTACATCCCTGGGCAGATCCTTGTAGGTAAGACCAACGCGTTCATTGGTACCCTCATCTTCACCAAGATCGGCATCCAGAATGAAGTGCTCGCCTCTGATCAGCTGTACACGACCTTCTACAAATCTGCCCGTGCGAATTTTTGGTCCCTGCAGGTCCGCCAGTACACCTACGATGCGACCCGCTTTTTCGCTGCATGTACGAATCAAATCATTGCGATGACGCTGCTCCTCGTGTGTTCCATGAGAATAATTGAGCCGAAACACATCGACACCTGCCCTGATCATGTCCTCGATCACTTCAGATGAACTGGAGGCTGGTCCGAGCGTAGCTACAATTTTAGTTCTGCGCATTAGTCAGTATCGAGTGGCGAGGGGCAAGTGGGAAGGAAAAACAGTTACCGGGATACCAATCTGCATCACCATGTTTACCTTGCCACTAGCCACTCGTCCCTCACCACTATTTATTCGCCTGCGCTTCCAGCATGGCTACAGCCGGCAGGGTCTTACCTTCCAGGTATTCCAGGAACGCACCGCCTGCTGTCGAAATGTATGAAATCTTGTCGTAGAGATCGTACTTCTGAATTGCCGCGATGGTGTCACCGCCGCCGGCCAGGCTGAAACCGTCAGAATTGGCAATGGCCATTGAAACCGCTTTGGTGCCTTCGCCGAACTGGTCGAATTCGAATACGCCGACAGGGCCATTCCATACGATAGTGCCCGCCTTGCTGATAATGTCAGCCAGCTCTTTGGCTGAATCCGGGCCGATATCAAAAATCATGTCGTCATCTTCAACGGCATCGGCTGACTTAAGGGTTGCTTCGGCAGTTTCACTGAATTCCTTGCCGCATACCACGTCAGTTGCAATCGGAATGTTTGCACCGCGTGCTGTCATCTTTTCGATCAGCACCTTCGCCGTATCAACCAGATCGGCTTCACACAGCGACTTGCCGACATTGTGCCCCATGGCCATCAGGAAGGTGTTGGCGATACCACCACCCACAACCAGCTGGTCCACTTTTTCTGAAAGGGCTTCCAGCACGGTCAACTTGGTAGACACCTTGGAGCCACCCACAATCGCAACCATAGGGCGGGCTGGCTCAGCCAGTGCTTTAGCCAGGCTATCCAGCTCATTGGAAAGCAACAGTCCGGCACAGGCAACAGGCGCATGAACGCCGACAC
>DAOWLL010000606.1 GCA_030641945.1 Gammaproteobacteria bacterium
GCCTTGAACTGAGCGTGTTTACTGGCTGGAATCCCAAGTCCCTGCTGCAGGCTGGAAAGTACATCATCCTGCGTCGAGATGGGCAATAAATACATGCGATGCTGCCTGCTCAGTTTTGCCAGTTTTGCCTGGCGCTGATCGAAACGTTGCCGATATTGCTGGCGCAGTTTTTTATCTGCCGTGTTCAGCTGCAGATCGTTGTTGCCATCACTGACTTTATAGCTGCCTGCGGGCGGCAGTTCGGCTTCGATGGGATCATAAACCTGGATCAATACGACATCATTATGACGAGCAATATTGATCAAGTGCGATTCGGCCTGCGGGTCCAGGTCTCTGAAATCACTGATAAGAAAAACAAGGCTGCCCGGTCGAGTGACTTTGCGCAGGCGCGACATTGCATGGCCTGTATTGCGGGCGGGTGCGTTATGTGTATTTTTCCATGCCGGGTGTTTGCAGGTTCTGCCAATCAGGCCGAGCACTGCTGATTTACCGCGCCGCGGCTTCAACTCGATGTGATCGTTACCTGCAAATATCAAAGCACCCAGGCGGTCATTGTGTGCACTGGTGCTCCATGCAAGCAATGCAGCAGCTTTGGCTGCAGTAACGGATTTGAAACAGCCGCGGGTGGCAAAGAACATGGAGGGATTAAGATCGAGCCAGATCAGTACAGGCCGTTCGCGTTCTTCACGAAAAACCTTGGTGTGTGGTTCGCCGGTACGAGCGGTGACTCGCCAGTCCATGTTGCGGATGTCATCGCCGGGCATGTACAGGCGTGATTCATCGAATTCCATGCCGCGTCCCTTGAATGATGACATATAGGCACCGCCCTGGCGGGCATGAACCTTGCTGCTGTGCAGGGGTAGTTTGCCGGCGTCATGCCTGAGCTGGATCAGCGACTGCTGGCTGATCCAGGTAATACCGTCAGTTTTTGTATCTGTGTTCAATGCGTGTCACCGAGCACATGGTTTATCCCGCATATTGCATGAGAATGCAGAATATTGGGGAGATTTCAGCGAGTCACAAGTTCGATTGGCCCCATGAAAAATCAAACAATGGGCATAGCCATAGCTATGGTTGCAGGTCAATCGTGCAAAGTGGCCGCTGAAATTTTTCCAAAAACTGCATAGCGTTGTTGGGTACATAGTGTACTTTCTAATAGACGAAAAATTTCAATCCTGTTCATGTACTTAAGTGGATTTGTGAGCGTTCTCATGCAATATGCGGGTTATGGAACTGCAATGCGTGAAATCAGTTCCTTGATAAACAGATCAGGTGTCACGCCTTCAGCCTCGGCTTCGTAACTGAGGATGATGCGATGACGTAATACGTCATAGGCGATAGACTGAATATCATCCGGGTCTACATAATCACGGCCTGCTAGCCAGGCATGTGCGCGTGCGCAGCGATCGATGGCGATGGTTGCGCGCGGGCTGGCGCCGTACAAAGACCATTGTGCGAGATCATCGCCATATGCACCTGGATTACGCGTTGCGAGTACCATATGCAGCAAATACTCCTCGAGGTTGTCAGCCATGTACAGCTTCAGTACTTCCCGTCTTGCAGCAAAAATACTTTGTTGTGAAATTTTCTGGTATGGCTGGCTGTCCCCGGTTTTTCCATTGAGGGCTTCATCACGCGCCAGCGCAAGAATGGCTTTTTCTGAGCTGGCTTCAGGATAGTCA
>DAOWLL010000188.1 GCA_030641945.1 Gammaproteobacteria bacterium
CTTTTACGCCCATATTGTAATTGCCACGGCCATCGAATGACTTCGGACTCATACCACGAAAATCACGTGTACGAGGAATAGCTACACTTATCAGGCGGTCCAGAAACTCATACATACGATCTTTGCGCAGAGTCACCTTGCAACCTATTGGATAGCCATCACGCACCTTGAATGACGCAACAGACTTACGGGCAAGTGTTGTAACCGGCTTTTGACCTGATATCTTTTTCATATCAGCAAGCGCGTTCTCAATAATCTTCTTGTCGCCAATCGCTTCGCCAACACCCATATTGATGGTGACCTTTTGAATCCGCGGCACCTGCATAATATTCTCGTAGCCGCGTTCGTCCATCAATTTCTTGACAACGGTGTCTTTATAAAATTGTTTTAATCTCGCCATAATCAGAAAACCTAAACGTCAACAACTTCGCCGTTGGATTTGAAGTAACGCACCTTGCGACCGTCTTCCAGTGCCTTAAAGCCCACGCGATCAGCCTTGTTTGTTACAGGGTTCAATAACATTACATTCGAAATGTGAAGCGGCATTTCTTTCTCAACAATACCGCCTTCAACACCTTGCATTGGATTCGCCTTGGTGTGCTTCTTAACCATATTGATTGATTCAACCAGTACACGGTCATCTGCCATTACAGTAAGGATCGTACCCTGACGATCTTTATCCTTGCCGCTGATGACAACGACCTGGTCACCTTTACGTAAACGTTTCATGCCGATACCTCCTACAACACTTCCGGCGCAAGCGAGATGATCTTCATGAACCTTCCAGTTCTAAGCTCGCGCGTTACCGGGCCAAATATTCGTGTACCAATCGGCTGCAATGCGTTATTCAACAAAACGGCCGCATTTGTATCAAACCGAATTAAAGAGCCATCCGGTCTGCGAACACCTTTTGTGGTACGTACAACAACGGCATTATAAACTTCACCCTTCTTGACCTTGCCGCGAGGAATAGCATCCTTGACGCTTACCTTTATAACATCGCCAACTGAAGCGTAACGACGATGAGAACCACCAAGCACCTTAATGCACTGCACTTTACGTGCACCGCTATTATCAGCAGCATTTAAAACTGTTTGCATCTGTATCATGGTGCTTCCTGTAGCCTATCTCTTGGTAGATTCTCTTTATTAAAGCCAGACTGTTATCAGGCTTCGTCTGCTTTTTCGACGACTTCAACCAGTCGCCAGGATTTTGTCTTAGACATTGGACGACACTGCTCTATTACAACAACATCACCCTTGTTACATTCGTTATTCTCATCATGCACATGCAGCTTGCTTGAACGCCTGATGTACTTTCCATAAACAGGGTGCTTGATACGGCGCTCAATAGTCACTGTAATGCTCTTGTCCATAGCATTGCTTGTAACAGAACCGGTTAGTGTGCGCTGTCCTTTTTCTGCCTGAGCCGTAGATTCAGCTGCCGTAGATTCGGCTGCCGTAGATTCAGCCGCCGTTGATTCTGCCGCCGTTGATTCAGTTGTTGCCATTATCAGCTACCTGTCTCGATTTTTTCATTCAGCACTGTTTTTATACGTGCAATATCTTTACGCACAACACCAAAACGATGGACTTTAGGCATATTGCCTGCACCCTGCTGCATGCGTAAGTTGAATTGTTCGCGTCGCAAGTCGATCAATTCTTTATTCAGGTCCACTTCGGACATGTTCCTGTATTCTGTTGCTGTCGCCATTACATCACCGTACGCTGTACAAAAGTTGTTTTAATTGGCAGCTTGTTTGCAGCAAGACGAAATGCCTCACGCGCCAGCTCCTCATCAACGCCTTCCATTTCATATAAAACGGCGCCTGGTTGAACCTTTGCAACCCAGTGATCGACATTGCCCTTTCCTTTACCCATACGTACTTCCAGTGGCTTGCTGGAAATTGGCACATCAGGAAAAATACGAATCCAGATTTTTCCTCCACGCTTGATGTGGCGTGTCATGGCACGACGTGCCGCCTCAATCTGGCGCGCTGTGACCCTGCCACGCTCGGTTGCTTTCAGACCATATTCACCGAAACTGACCCTGTTTCCAGCCTGTGCAAAGCCGCGGTTTTTACCCTTGAACTGCTTGCGAAATTTTGTGCGTTTTGGTTGTAACACTTATATATTCCTCTAGTTCGCACCGGCTGCTTTAGTTGCTTCTGCATCCTGCTGCTTGTAAAGATCAAAAATCTCGCCTTTATAGATCCATACCTTCACACCCAGAATGCCATAGGTGGTTAGCGCTTCGGCAAAGCCATAATCAATGTCAGCACGCAGTGTATGCAACGGTACACGGCCTTCGGCATAGCACTCGCTGCGTGCGATTTCAGCACCATTCAAACGACCACCAACCATAATTTTGATGCCTTCAGCACCCATACGCATGGTGTTCTGTATTGAACGCTTCATTGCTCGACGAAACATAACGCGACGTTCAAGCTGCTGGGCAATACTTTCAGCAACCAGTTGTGCATCAAGCTCGGGTTTACGAATTTCTTCGATGTTTATTTTCACGCTGTTTATGTGCAAGCCTATAAGCTTTGCAACCTCTTCACGCAGCTTTTCTATATCAGCGCCTTTCTTGCCAATAACAACACCTGGACGTGCCGTATGGATCGTGATTACAGCAGCACGTGTTGGACGCTCAATCTGTATTTTGCTGACGTTGGCGTTTTCAAGTTTTTTCTTCAGATATGCGCGAACCTTGAGGTCGGCATTCAACAGATCAGGGAAGTCTGAAGTTGATGCATACCACTTCGAATTCCAGTCAGCTGAAATTCCAAGACGAATACCTACAGGGTGTACTTTCTGTCCCATTACAATCTCTCTTATCTGTCAGCCACAGACACAGTAATGTGACTGGTACGCTTAATAATTCTGTTACCACGGCCTTTTGCACGAGGTTCGAGTCGCTTCATCACCGGGCCCGCATCGACAAATACACGAGACACTTTCAACTCATCAATATCAGCGCCTTCGTTGTGCTCTGCATTCGCAATTGCTGACTCCAGCACTTTTTTCATCATGGCTGCTGATTTCGTTGTACCAAATGTCAACGAGCTCAAAGCATCCTCTACTGGCAGACCACGAATCTGATCTGCTATTAAGCGGCACTTCTGCGGTGAGATGCGTGCAAACCTGTGTTTAGCTGTAACTTCCATAATCAATTACTTCGCTTTTCTGTCTGCCGTGTGGCCTCTGTATGTTCGTGTAAGTGCAAACTCACCCAGCTTATGGCCAACCATGTTCTCGTTGACCAGTACCGGTACATGCTGTTTACCGTTATGTACTGCAATCGTCAGGCCCACCATTTCCGGGAAAACCGTTGAACGGCGCGACCAGGTCTTGATCGGTCTACGGTCATTGGTTTCCACTGCCTGATTAACCTTGTTCATCAGGTGATGATCAATAAAAGGACCTTTTTTCAGTGAGCGTGGCACTTATAGTCTCCCAATCTCGTGTCTGTTATGCCTGAATCTATACGAATCAGCGCTTGTAGCGACGGCGAAGAATCATGCCATCGGTACGCTTGTTACTGCGTGTTCTATATCCTTTGGTTGGCACACCCCAGGGCGAAACAGGATGACGGCCACCCGATGTTCTACCCTCACCACCACCGTGCGGGTGATCTACCGGGTTCATCACAACACCACGAACAGTTGGACGAACACCACGCCAACGTGATGCGCCGGCTTTACCCAGTGAACGTAAACCATGCTCGGCATTGCCTGCCTCACCAATCGTTGCCCGGCAATTCACGTGAATCCTGCGCATTTCACCAGAGCGTAAACGCAAGGTCGCATAAACACCTTCTCGAGCCAGCAATTGCGCGGTTGCACCAGCGCCACGGGCGATCTGTGCACCCTTGCCAGGCTTCATTTCAATACAATGAACCTGAGTACCCACTGGAATATTTGCCAACGGCAGGCAGTTGCCCGGTTTAATTGCTGCATCAGCGCCTGACTGCACAACATCACCAGCAGCTACTCCCCTCGGCGCAATGATATAACGACGCTCGCCATCCTGGTAAACCAGCAATGCAAGATGTGCGCTTCTATTCGGGTCATACTCAAGCCTTTCTACACGTGCAGGGATACCATCTTTGTCACGTTTGAAATCGACGATTCGGTATGCCTGCTTGTGACCACCGCCAACATGACGTGTGGTTATACGGCCGTTATTGTTGCGCCCGCCACTCTTGCTTTTGCTTTGAGTTAACGAACGAACCGGAGCACCTTTGTGCAGGTCGTTATTTACTACCTTGACGACAAATCTGCGTCCTGGAGAAGTCGGCTTTGTTTTTACCAGTGCCATTTCTTCGAGCCCCTAATCTTTATTCCTAGTGCGTGCCTGCAAAATCGATGTCATCATCCGAACTCAGTGTTACATATGCTTTACGCATATCGGAACGCTTGCCCAGACGACCGCCAAAACGTTTGGTCTTGCCCTTAACATTAAGAATGCGGACCTTATCAACCTTGACTTTGAACAACTCTTCTACAGCTTGTTTAACTTCGATTCTGGTCGCATCAGCAGCTACTTTGAAAACATGCTGATTATTTTCCTCTGCCAGTAATGTACTCTTTTCAGATACGTGAGGTACTAGCAGGACTTGATACATACGTTCCTGATTCATGACAACCACTCTTCAATAGCGCGAACTGCACCAACAGTTACAACAACATGCTCATAACGAACCAGGTTAACCGGATTCAATCCAGCCACGTCGCTTACTTCTATGTTCGGCAGATTGCGCGCAGACAGGTACAGCTTTTCATCGCCTGTCTCTGTAAC
>DAOWLL010000257.1 GCA_030641945.1 Gammaproteobacteria bacterium
GAATCCTTACAGTTACTATTAGAGACGCTGTCGCTGCAGTCATAAGCGGGATTAAGACATGGAATTACATGAGTTGCCTTTTGCAAAAATAATTATTCTTCGCGATGATATCGCCGAAGTGACGATTAATGATGGCGTTCAAATGGATGTAGAAATGGTAGATCAATATCATGATTTCCTGCTTTCGCATTTACGTGCTCCATTTTCACTACTCGTTAACAAGATTAACTCCTACACGTATGATTTCCATGCCCAGGAAAAACTGGCCACGCTAAAAGAAATAAACGTAATGGCAGTGGTTGCGTACAATCGGGTCACAAAGATTACTACGGAAACATTGGCATCATTCCCGCGGGATGTGAAATGGAATCTGAAAATCTTCCCGAATCGAGATGAAGCGCTGGCCTGGTTGTTATCGCAGCAGGACCAGGCTGACAGTCACGTCGGTCAGGATGTTGCTAAACCGGCGCCTGTCTGTACCAGTCACGACACGGTCTGATAGTGACCTATTCTGATAGAGCGCCTGTCAGGTCAATTTAAATCCACAAATTTTTCCTTGCTGATTTGGTTGCCGTTTTCCAATCTGCTCATGACACGATACACTTATTCCGGACCCATGCCTCGAACGGTTTCCGGTTTTCCGCGCTGTGATGTGCCTGCGGGGAGACAGGCATGCAAGCGAATAGATGCGCTACAGTGCTGCCAGGCAGGTGAGTGTTATACTCGGCACGAATTGAACAGTGGCGGTCCTGTTAGCGTAGGAGTATCGAACAGTGAAAAATATACTCGTGGCAATCGATAGTTGTGAGGCTACAACAATCGCATCACCCATAATCGAGCGAACCATTGAACTGGCAAGCGCCTTTTCGAGCAAGGTGTGGATTCTCCATATTGTCCCGCGTTCACACCCATCTTCTTTTAATGTTGATAACAAGATATTACGCCGGGAAGCCGCTGATGAGCTTCACCACGAACATGAGTTTCTTCAGCATCTCGCGCATTGTATGCAGGAGCGGGATATCGATGCATCCGCTCTGCTGGTGGAAGGCGCAACAATCAGCACGATTCTGAAAGAAGCTGAACGGCTGGATGTTGATCTGATTGTTTCAGGATGTCACAAACACAGCCCGATATACGGCGCCTTAATGGATGGGACTGAAGAAGGTCTGCTGTGCAAATGCACTTACCCGATCATGTTCGTGCCTGTGCCAGAGGAGTGATCGGGTATTTGAGTTGTGCCAATAAAGAATTAACTGCTGATCGTCAACTGTTTTGATAACAGGCATATGTCTTCGTGTGCCCTGTTAATAATGCGGCGGTGGTGTTTCTTCACTCTCATGCGCGATATTGGATGATGCGGCAGCTTTCAACTTCTTCTCCAGAATGGATATTTGCAGCTGCAGTCGGTCGATTATGCGATGTTGATCAATGATGGCTTGATTGAGAACATCGAGAGTGTCCTCGACGTGCGTCAACCTGATTTCAAGTTCTATAATTCTTTCGTCCATAACTCGATCTTTTATTCAGCCGATATTCTGCTGGTCATTTTTGTTGCAGCACATACAGCGACCGGCATCGCCAGAAAGTTAAGGAATGGGATGCTGGTCATTACAAAAACACCGGTACCCAGGCCCAGTGAGCGCATTCTGTTTTTTCGGTTGTAGGCACGAATTTCTTCAAACAGCATGCCGCGGTTGCCCAGTGGCGAGTCCATGTATTCAATAGAGAACGACCAGGCCGCAAACAGGAACCATGCAAAAGGAGCAACCACATTAATCACAGGAATGATGGTCAACAGGGCCAACGGTATCAGCCACAGCAGAAAATAGAGGGTTTTGCGGATTTCGGCCCCTACAGTACGTACCACGGTCTTCCACACGGGTTCATTGACAAGATTCTCCGGTTTTGAGCCGGTCAGTTTCAGTTCGACGCTGGCGGACAAATAGCTGTTAAATGGTGCGGATACCAGGTTGGCGACCAGGGTGAAGGTGAAGAACACGATGAATACGATCGTTAAGAAAAATAACGGCACGATCAGCCATTCCAGCCATGACAGCCAGTCCGGCAGCAGTTTTTGCATCCAGCTATCCAACTGCTGTTTCAATAGAAAAATGGCGCCGGCGAACAGGCCTGTATTTATGATCAGCGGTATGATGACATAACGACGAATACCTGATTTAAAGATCAGGCCAAAACCGCTGAAGCAATCGTTTATACCTTTAATATAGTTAACCATCTGTACTCCAAACTTATTATGATGCTGGATTCCGGATATGCACTGCGTGCTAAGCGGAATGACAGCTGATGCTTAAACACTAGCGCGCATTGCCAGCAGGGCGGCACCGTAACTGGCTTCGCTGTGTTCAGCGATTTCCACCGGCACGCCGAGTTTCAGTTGGCGTATTTTACGCCATGCCGGGTTGATGCTGCCGCCGCCAGCAGTAAATACTTTTTTTACAGCCGGCGCACCCAGCTGAGACAGTGTCTTGTAGCCATTGGCTTCAATGTCTGCAATGCCTTCGAGCATGCCCTGGAAAAACTTCACATCATCATCAGGGCGAGGCTCCAGTTTTGGCTGCAGTTGCGGGTCGTTGAGCGGAAAACGTTCACCGGCTTCAGCCAACGGGTAGTAGTCCAGTCCCGTCAGCGACCCGGGCTCAAGCATGGGCGTCAATTCATCCATGCGTGCCCGGTCAAAATATTTGAGTAATGCCTTGCCGCCGCTGTTGGATGCGCCACCTGCGAGCCAGGTATCACCGAGACGATGACTGTACACACCGAGACGGCTGGAAAAAACCGGTTTGTCGGATATCAGTTTCAGCACCAGGGTGCTGCCTAGCGAGGTGACAGCTTCACCGATTTCACTGGCGCCGGTGGCGATAAAAGCGGCGATGCTGTCGGTGGTGCCTGCGACAAGCTGGCAATGAGCGGGCAAGCCCAGTTGCTTTGTAATATCGCTGTCTACCGTGGAAATTACCGTACCGGGCGCAAAAACCTGCGGAAACAGCGCGTGGTCGATTTTGAATGCAGACAACCAGCGCGGCCATTCGCGTTTGACCGGATCGTAACCCAGCTTCAGGCAGTTGTTTTCGTCGCTGACATCGAAGCGCCCGCACAGCAGGCCGCTGATCCAGTCGGCCTGGTGGCAGATGTGTGCGGCATCGGGATATTTTCTGAGCAGGAATAATGCCTTGGCAAGTGACGAGCTGGCGCCGCGTGCAGCACTGTCTTCAGGTGCGTAGCGACTGATTTCGTCGGCTTCTTCAGTGCAGCTCTGGTCGTTGTACATCAGGGCAGGCGAGCATGGCTTGCCATCTGCATCACACAGCATCACGGTGCCGGAAGTACCGTCGATGGCGATGGCTTGAATCCGTTCAGCTTCAACCTGGCCGCATAGCTGGCGAATGACATTGAAGGCGGCATGCTGCCAGTCCGATGGCTGCTGGATATGGGCCAGCGGAATTCTTACTGAGGCATGTTCTTTGCCCTGCAGGTCGATGGCGCTGCCACGTACGCCCGAGGTGCCGAGATCGATGCCGAGGAAGATCGCTGAATTCACTCAGGTATGCGCCTGCTCAACCCGCCTGTTGCACAAAGGCGGGTTAAGGGAGTTGTACCGGGGGCTGTGACTGCCAGCCGGCTTTTCTGTGTTCAGCCACGACCGTGGTATAAATGCCGCCGCGAACACCGAATTCTGCAGTCAGGCGCATAAATCTCGGTTGGCAGGCTTCCACCATGTCAGTGAGAATCCGGTTGGTTACAGCCTCGTGAAATGCTCCTTCATCACGAAAAGACCAAACGTATAACTTCAATGATTTCAATTCTATACAAGACATATCTGGTACGTATTCGAGGTTAAGAGTGGCGAAATCAGGCTGACCTGTTTTGGGGCACAGGCAGGTAAATTCCGGCATGCGGATGCGAATGGTGTAATCCCTGTCTGGTTGTGGATTATCAAAGATTTCCAGCTGTTTTGACGGCTGACTGGGCATGGTGAATCCTGTTGCTAACGCGTTTTAAAAA
>DAOWLL010000614.1 GCA_030641945.1 Gammaproteobacteria bacterium
CATCCGAGCCCCAGTTCTCTTTTGTGGCCATAATATCTACTGCGGCGTGCATACCGGAACGGGGAAAAGCGAGACTGTCCAGCTGGTCATAAACGCCCTTGAGTATAAGACCTGCCTGCCTGACATCTTCTTCGGGTATTATTGGTGTAATCACACCAAAATCCGGTTTACTTTTGATACGGCTTAAATACGGCCCGATTCTCAGCTCACCTGTTCTGCCTGTTACCCCGATATCCAGCCCACCCTGCAAGCGTCTCACATCGATTTCACCCAGGCGAAATTCCTTATCATAAAACTGGACAAAAGTTCGCTGTAATCCAATGTAAGGTTCGACAAAGGCGCCATCGCGAACTTGCAGGGGCTGGATGAACGCTGTTTTCAAGAACGTGTCATAACCGATCTGCGCATCGGTGCGCCATTCCGCACCCAATGCATTAATCCAGGTCCGGCGGTAGCTTGCAGCGAGGTTGAATTGTGTTGGACTACTGAAATCAGTGGCTACACCGAGGCCCATTTTCAAGTACCCCGGGCCCCACGGTTTACTTTCAGCCTTAATGACGACAGTTGCGTTTTCCTCATCGGGGATTATTGAGTATCCAACATAGGAAAAATCTCCACGACCATAGATCTCGGCAACATCTGTATTCAGCTTGTGAATGTCGAATTCTTCTGCTGCTGTGCTGGTAATGTCTCGCAGTACGGCTTTGGCTTTAATTTCGCCCGTTGTTTCGACCGTGATAGCAGTGATGTTTACTGGAGAGGGTGTCTTGCGCTGACGCAAAGCCAACCAGTTCTGGTACTGATGTGGTGAGACGGCTAATTTTGAGAGATTTTCTTTATTTGCACGGGCAGCTGCTATTCCCTGCTCGATGATCTGTTGCTGACTGGAGAAACTCGATGAATCGAATTCCGTGAGGTCCGGAACAATAAGCACGTCATCGCGAGTTAATTTTACCAGTGAGTTTTCAACGTTCTGTTCCGTCAATAAAATGATAGATTGACTCGCCACATCAAGCGTGTCACGGATCTGGTCTTTTGTTTTAGGTTTGGTTCCCAGATTGACAACAATCAGTATTTCACCACATAGACTGCGTCCCACATCAACCGGCAGGTTTCTGACCAGGCCACCATCAACATACATTCTGCCATCTATTACTGTCGGCGCCAGGACAGCCGGTAGCGACATGCTGGCGCGCATCACCCTGGGCAGTTCACCACTGCTGAAGACCTTTATTTTCCCCGTCTCAAGATCTGTGGCTGTTGCTCTGTAGGGCGTCGGCAATTCATCAAAATTCAAACCGGAAACTGATGCACCGGTACCGATCAGTTCTTTCAGGAAAAGCTCGAATTTGTACCCGGCAGAAGCACCATGAGGCAGCTGTACTTTCCCGCCATTAAATCCAAAGGTAATATCGAACAAAGGCCTGTAATCGTCACGCTTGATTCGTAGTGCAATTTCAGAACGGGGAGGATCGTCATCGAACAGCGCCTGGATATCAGCCTCAGATATCATAGCCTTCATATGGTCCGGACTGACGCCCGCTGCATAAGCTCCCCCGACCAGCGCACCCATGCTTGTACCAACCACACAGACAACAGGAACATGCAATTCTTCCAGCACCTGCAGTACGCCGATATGCTCAAGTCCAAGCGCACCCCCACCAGA
>DAOWLL010000233.1 GCA_030641945.1 Gammaproteobacteria bacterium
AATATAAAGAATTAAAGGGGTTGGAATGCGGCTCCCCCAATAAAGGGCCAAAAGGGTCAGAGTCGATTGAAACTCGATGCTGTCAGTCAGTTCCGTTTAGTCTTGCGCAATAGCTTCGCATGTCGTTGCCGGGGTTCCCAGACGTTTCGTGCTCCGCTATCCATGTCGCGATATCCTCCAACACCACCGCTGCCTGCAGGTCGCGGGTAAGCATGTGGTAACCATGCTCGTAGATGATTGCTGACAGCTGGCTTGCCCCATTGTACGAGAGCCTTTCAAGTAACTGGCAGGTGGGAGGTGCGGGAATGATGTCATCATGTTTTCCATACAGTAACAGAATATTACCAGGCACTCCGCTCGACGCCAGCATGGCCCTGTCCATGAGGTTGCTGAGACCGTACAACACATCGACACGGGTGGCCTTTATCACCAGCTCATCGCGTCCCAGTGCCTGCAACATGTCAATATTGTCCGAGGGCTCGAGATCCAGTCCTTCGCCGGTCAGTTGTTTGCCAGGAAGGGTGTGGGCTGCGATCCACAGCGCAGCCCGCTGATAGTAGGGCATACTGGAGCGCGCCCAGACCGCTGGGGCGACGAGCACGGTTCCGTCAACATCGAGTGGTGCTGAGGCAAGAGACGTCAGCACCACCGCGCCGCCCATGCTCTCGCCCAGCAGGTACAGTGGAACACCGGCATATCGCTCGCGCAACAGCGCTGTCATAGTAACCAGATCGGCGCTCAGTCTTTCGCTGCCGTGCCATAAGCCGACCCCGTCGGTATTGCCGAAACCCCGCTGGTCATAGGCGATAACAGTGATTCCGTGGAGAGCCAGGTGCTGGCCGAGGTTGTCGAAAGCGAAGCTGTAGTCATTGAGTCCGTGCAACGACAACAGCACGGCACGCGTGTTCCCGACCGCCTCCCAGTGCGACAGCGGCAGCTGGTACCCGTCCTCCATCAGGGCATAGGACTCCGTAAGCTGCGGCAAAGCGTGAGCGCCGGGCGATGGCTGCACATACGGTTTGGCACATGCCGCCAGAAGTGTAACAGCCACCAGTGGCGTGCGCCGGCAGAAAAAGCCGATCCAGCGATAGAACGGCAGCTTGTGAATAAGCAAGGGCAGTACCCGCAAAATACGTAATTCAGTCAATGTTCGGTTTACATAAGTATACCAATTAGTAAAAAGCAAAAATGGGTCGGTAAATAAAAGGGGTAGTTCAGAACCGTTTACTAAGTCTATTCGCATAGCAGGAAGCAAGACCAGGCTCGTAGATTTATTCAAAGAGAAATCTAAAAAGCCCACAGATGAGGGCTTTTTATTAGTGTTTTCTAATTTGCATTACTTCAGCGATAAGAGTAAATAATAAATTTACTTTGCCACTGTTTCCATGATCAGGAGAAATATTCGCCATGTCGTTTGACAGCTCAACATTGAATGTCTTCCTCGTTATCCTGCTGTTCGTATGTATCTGGGTATTCATCTTGTGGTCGAACGCACGCACCATGCATAAACAGATCCTGCAGGTGGCCCAGCAGCAATCCGTCATCAGGCATGATGATGCGGTCCGATTACTCTGTCGCGCCATACATTCCCTGCAACCAACAGTACATGCAGGCATTGATTACATTGTCAGTGCAGGTGGCCCTGGCCAGAATCCCTACATTGCCGAATGGTGTCATTCCAGCATACCCCAGCCCAAACCCGAAGAGCTTGAGCAGGCATTGAAAGTGATCTCCGGTATTGATCCGACGAAGGATCACGCTGCCCAGCGGCTTAGGGAATATCCCAGTGTCGGTGACCAGCTGGATGCTGCCTACAAGGCGCGCCACGGAGATGATGCCGATCAGAGCAGGTTGGATGGGGAAATCAGCAAGATCAAGAATAAATACCCGAAATCGGATGAATACCTCTGAGGGAACGGCAGACTCACCTGTCATGCCGGCAGATCTGTACCCCACCTGACCACCGCGCCGGGCGCATGCCGCAGTAAGTACCATACTTGTCCCGGAAGCTGACTGCCCGGCCTGCAACCAAAATTGAAAAAATTAATGAGGAAAAATGGGGCGGATTTAATTTTCCTTAAAAGCGGTCAGCTAAGAGGCTGCTTTGTTTATGATTTTTCGCATGTTGACTGATTAACCTGTATCGTGGGTCTTATGCTTCTGTCAGTTCAATATGCCGAAAAATACGAGGTAGAGCGCAATTGCGAGCCAGGTGATCACTAGCAACAGCCAGGGAAGCCAGTGTTGCCTGTAGCGGATTGCGCCTGGCTCTTGCGTGTCCGGGTCCACGTGCTGAGTCTTTTCTTTGGACCGTTTATTACGCTGCCTATCCAGTTCTCTGGCCTTCGCTTTCTGTTGTTTTTTGTACAGATCGATACCCTTCTGTATACCCTGGGCAATGAGTTTCGTCTGCTCCTTGGTTTCTCCAGGCCGTTGCGTGCCGCGTGCGATTTTCATGGCCTCATCGCGGGTTTCGGGGGATGGCTTCGGGTGTTTTTTATACCTGCTCATTACATCGCATGTGTTGTGTACAAAAAATAACGTGTATCGAATAGTACAGTGTACATTATCCCCTTTAATTGTTTAATTACAGTAAAGCTTAAATGAATTATTATCCCGTTATTTGAAAAAGAGAAGTTGTTAATGAACCTGAACAGATATGTATTATCCATTACTATTTTATTGTTGACTGCTTGCACCTGGGTCGAGCCAACTAAAGAGGGGAGTGAGGTCCTCCTTGTAAAAGAATTCAATGTTGAAGCATGTAAGAAACTGGGGGCAACAAAGACATCTGTTAAACATAAAGTAGGCTTTGTCACTCGAAGTGAAGAAAAAGTGACTGAAGAGCTTATTACACTGGCAAAGAACAGGGCTGCAGAGAAGGGTGGCGATTCAATAGTTGCCAAAGGGCCAGCCAGTGAGGGCTCAATGGAATTTGATATTTATAAATGCGGTGAGTGACTGGGTTTTGTGTGTTGTTAGAAAATTAAAGGGGTTAGAACCCATTACCGAATCTAAGAATATTTCACCCCAAATATGTGTATCAGGCTTTTCACAAAAGAATTCCGAGGGCAGTATGCATATTTTCGATAACTGATTGATGGCACTTTGAAATACGTGTGAGAAAAAACGGGTCAGAGAGTAATTGATTCTAATAATAGAAATAATTGCTCTCTGACCCATTTTTTGTTCCGTAGGGCAACCGCAAATGAAACATAATATCTGTATCAAAAACGCCCGCAAAAGGCGCGGACCTTTATGCAAGATGTTATGCTCGGTAGACTAGTGTCGTGCATCAATCGAGCCAGGATTTGATTTAATTATGCCTAGACAGGGAACCACCGTCTTTGTGTCCTATAGCCATGCTGACGCGTCGCTGGTTGCTCCCGTAGTTAATCTACTCCGTGCCAACAAATCCTTTGTATTCCAAGATATTGATCGTATTCAGCCCGGTAAGAAGTGGCGAAGCGAAATTACCAAGGCCCTGGCTGAAGCACAATTGGTTGTCGTGTTCTGGTGCGATCACGCTAGCCGATCGAACGAAGTGTCGACAGAGTGGAAAGCAGCTATTGAGCAGGAAAAGGATCTCTTGCCCCTCTTGCTGGACGGAACCCCTTTACCTCCGGAGTTAAGCGAATTTCAGTGGATCGACTTTAGAGGAACGGTTGGTGCGAACCATACATCGATCGAGTCGAAGGCTCTCGAGCCATTGGCATCGCAAAAGTCTGGCCGGTGGTTGCCACTTGCTGGACTTGCGGCGGTTATCGTAACCGCTGTGGGTGTGAGCCTGTTTGCCTTCCTGGAGCAGTCGGTGGAGTACTCCTCGTCAATTGAGCTGCCGATTGACCCCCCACCTCCGCCGTCGATTGTGGAAGATTCGACTAGCGGGAGCACCCTACTTCTGGTGAGCGTTGTTCTCATTGTAGCGGCATTCGCTGTTTGGGTTTTCAGACAGCGTTCGAAACGTGGTGAAGTCTCTGTGAAAGTTAGCACGCATTTCGGTGAAATTGAGCGACGTATCGCTATCGAGCTCGAGGCAGAGATGCTTCGGCGAACCACATCGATCTAAGATGCTGAGGCATAACAATTCCGTCAGAGGGTTCTCTGAAAGTAAAAGGGACGGTGACACTTGCGGTGCAATTACGTATGCCAATTAGACTCACTTGTCACCGACCCCTATTAAGTTCTACAGTATAAGGTCCGGCGTTATACACGCGAAGGTACAAGTTATG
>DAOWLL010000140.1 GCA_030641945.1 Gammaproteobacteria bacterium
ATAATAATGTGAGGTCAGTAACGATGCTAGCAACAAAAAAACATTCGCGTTCATTAGCGTGGGGCCGTGTAGCGGCAGGCGGACCAAATAAACTATCTGTGTTCATCTGTGTTCATCTGCGTTCATCTGTGGACTAAATAAACCATGTCAAAGAAAACACACTTTGGTTACAAACAGGTTGATGCCGATAAAAAGGAAGGCATGGTCGCCGGTGTGTTTGATTCAGTTGCGGATAAATACGATGTAATGAATGATGTAATGTCATTCGGTATTCATCGTATCTGGATAAAAATTACGCTTGCTCAAACAGGCCTCAAAAAGGGTCAGCGTGCGCTCGATGTTGCTGGCGGCACAGGTGATCTGACTATTCAAATGTCAAAGCAGGTTGGACCCGACGGCGAAGTTGTTATGTCAGATATCAATGCTGCCATGCTGGAGCAGGGCAGGCGCCGCTTAATGAACAAGGGCATAGCTGGCAATGTCAAGTTTGTTGAGGCAAACGCCGAAGAGCTTCCGTTTGAAGATAATAGCTTCAATTGTGTCACCATTGCTTTTGGCTTGCGTAATGTTACCAACCAGGACAGGGCGCTTGCATCCATATATCGCGTGCTCAAGCCCGGCGGCCGCTTGCTGGTGCTGGAGTTTTCAAAACCGGTCATTCCCGGACTCAATAAAGCATACGATTTCTATTCCTTTAATATATTGCCGAAGATGGGCAAGGTCATTGCTGACGATGAAGACAGCTACCGTTACCTGGCTGAGTCAATACGCATGCATCCCGATCAGGAAACGTTGAAACAGATGATGCAGCATGCGGGCTTTGAAAGATGCACCTACCATAATATGAGTGGAGGGATCGTGGCTTTGCATAAAGGTTTCAAGCTTTGACATCATTAAGCCTGCTCGAGACTGCGCTCAATAATTACCTGGCACTGGATCCCGAAGCGCCTGAAAAGCTGACAGCATTTGATGGCAAGGTGATATGTATCAGCATCATGGGCCCGGACAAGAACATATATTTGTTGATTAACGGCAACAAAATATCTGTTGTTAAACAGCATGATGCCGAACCTGACGCAACGATCATCGGTTCACCTGCTGCATTATTCAAACTTGGCGTGCACAGGGATTCAGCACCATTATTTTTTGCCGGTGAAGTTGAAATACGCGGAGACACGCGTCTTGGCCGCCAGTTCAAGGCACTGCTTGCAGATATGGAAATTGACTGGGAAGAGCATCTGTCCAGGTTGATAGGAGACATTGCTGCGCACCGTGTTGCTGGCTTGTTAAATGAAATAAGAAAATGGAGCAGGTCTGCAGCAAATAACTTTGCAGATGACCTGGGCGAATACCTCCAGGAAGAAAGCCGGGATGTTGTAAGCGAAGCTGAAATGGGAATGTTTTATCAGCAGGTCGATAAGCTAAGAGATGATACCGAAAGATTAAAAGCCCGAATCGATCGACTACCAGGTATTAACATGCAATGATGATGATCAGGCCGAGACAATTTATTCGGTTGTTGCGCATCAATTTCGTATTGATGCGGCATGGTCTTGACGACATCATTTTTGCGACCCACCTGTTCAGGCCGTTTCGTTTTCTAATCTATCTAAATCCAGTTAACTGGGTTTTGCGTAAGCGTGCATCGCGTGCAGAAAGGGTCAGGCGGTCACTCGAAGATCTGGGCCCTATATTTATCAAGTTTGGTCAGATGTTGTCTACACGCAGAGACCTGCTGCCTGATGATATTGCTGATGAGCTTGAACGGCTTCAGGATGCAGTGCCGCCCTTTCCCGGCGCGATTGCGCAGCAATTAATCGAAAAAGCATTCGGCCGCCCGGTTGAAGATATATTTGATGAGTTTGAATCTGAGCCGCTTGCTTCAGCATCAGTAGCGCAGGTGCATGCCGCCAAGTTGAAAAATGGTAAAGAGGTCGTAATCAAGGTACTGCGGCCTGATGTTTTACCGGTTATTCGCCGTGATATTTCCCTGCTTTATATTATTGCCGAGCTGGCTTCGCGTTATTCATCGCAGGCCAGGCGTTTGCGCCCTGTTGAAATTGTTGCAGAATATGAAAAAACAATCCTTGATGAGCTCGACCTGTTGCGAGAAGCGGCCAACGCAAGCCAGTTAAGACGTAACTTTGAAGGCGCAACAAGTCTGTATGTTCCGGAAGTTTACTGGGATTACACATACCGAAATGTGCTGGTTATGGAGCGTATTTACGGCGTTCCAATTCGTAATATCGATGAGCTTAAAGCCAACAACACCAACATGGAGCGCCTCGCCGAACTCGGCGTTGAGATTTTTTTCACCCAGGTGTTCAAGCACAATTTCTTTCATGCAGACATGCATCCTGGAAATATATTTGTAGATATAGTTGACCCGCATCATCCGAAATATATTGCAGTAGACTTCGGAATCGTCGGCACATTGAATTCGATTGATAAGCGTTATCTTGCAGAAAATTTTCTTGCTTTTTTTCAGCGTGATTATAACAAGGTGGCAAGATTGCATGTTGAGTCAGGCTGGGTTCCAGCGGGTACGCGCGTGGATGAATTTGAATCAGCCATACGAAGTGTTTGTGAGCCCATTTTCGAGCGCCCGTTAAAAGACATTTCTTTTGGCCAGTTATTGTTGCGTCTTTTTCAGACCGCGCGCAGGTTTAACATGGAGGTTCAGCCGCAACTGGTGTTGCTGCAGAAAACGCTGCTCAATATCGAAGGCCTTGGCCGCCAGCTGTATCCTGATCTGGATTTATGGAAAACAGCCAAACCATTTCTTGAGCGCTGGATGGAAGAGCAGGTTGGCCCGAGTTCCATGCTGATCGCAATGAAAGATAATATTCCTCACCTTATAGAAAAGCTGCCGGAAATGCCCGGTTTGATTTATGCGGCCACGAAAAAAATTGCAGAAGGTGAAGAGCATCAGCAGCACCTTCAGGAGATGCAGAAAATTCGGGATGAGATACGACGCAGTAATCAACGAACTGTTCAGACAATAGCCGGTACCGGGCTGTTAATGGGCGGATTAATTGTGTATGGCCTGGATGGATTTACGCCAGGCCTGATCTGGGGTGCACCACTTGTGTCGTGGATAACCGGGGGCCTTGGCGCTTTAATTCTGCTTGTGTCGTTACAGGACTAAGCATGGATGCGATGAGTATTTAAACCAGGTAACGCATGGCATATTGAAAACTTATGACAGATGACGTTGATTTTGCAATAGATGAATCTGCAGTAGCTGACGTATCGCATATTCTCGATGATCTTAACGAGGCGCAGCGGGATGCAGTTACCGCGCCGCCGGGCCATATGCTGGTGCTTGCGGGCGCCGGCAGTGGCAAGACCCGTGTGCTGGTGCACCGGATCGCCTGGCTTTGCCAGGTAGAAGGTGCATCGCCTTTCAATATATTTGCGGTTACGTTTACCAACAAGGCTGCGGCAGAGATGCGCTCGCGCGTCGAGAAACTGCAGGGCATGCCATCGGCCGGTATGTGGGTAGGCACCTTTCATGGACTTTCGCACCGCTTATTACGCTCACACTGGAAAGAGGCAGGCTTGCCGCAGACGTTCCAGATTCTGGACGCTGATGATCAGTATCGTTTGATAAGGCGCGTATTAAAAGCGCTGGAACTGGACGAGGCGCGCTGGCCGCCTCGCCAGGCACAGGCGTTTATCAATGCACGCAAGGATGAAGGGCAGCGGCCTCAGCATATTGATACTTCGCATAATCCTGTATACACACAACTCGTTCGTATATATACGGCGTATGAAGCAGCATGCCTGCGTGCCGGTGTAATAGATTTTGCTGAATTGTTGCTAAAAACGCTCGAACTGCTGCGTGATAACGATTCCTTGCTTGAGCACTATCAGCACCGCTTCAGGCATATACTCGTTGACGAGTTTCAGGACACCAACACTATCCAGTATGCATTAATACGACTTCTTGCGGGTAAAAATAACAAGGTCTTTATTGTTGGCGACGATGACCAGGCGATTTATGCCTGGCGCGGTGCACGCGTAGAGAACATCCACAAATTTCAGCATGATTTCAAAGCTGTGCAAATCGTTCGGCTGGAACAGAACTATCGCTCAACCACAACGATATTATCTGCAGCGAATGCATTGATTGATCATAATAATGATCGTCTGGGCAAGAAGCTGTGGACCAGCGGAGAAGATGGCGAACAGATACTCTTTTATAACGCATTTAATGAGCTGGATGAGGCCCGCTTTGTAATCGATCGGGCCAAACAGTGGACTGAGCAAGGACATGCCCGCTCTGAAATAGCGATACTTTACCGCTCCAATGCGCAGTCGCGCGTGTTTGAGGAACGCCTGGTTAGCGAAGCTATTCCTTACCGGGTATACGGCGGACTGCGATTTTTTGAACGCGCCGAAATTAAACACGCACTCGCTTATCTGCGCTTGATTGACAACAGAAACGATGATGCTTCATTTGAGCGTGTAGTCAATACACCTACCCGTGGTATTGGCGACCGCAGCGTTGAAAAAATACGGGAAATCGCCAGGGCTAAAGATTATTCAATGTGGGAAGCCGCGCGCACCCTGCTGGATAGTAAAGAACTTGCTGCGAGGGCAACCAATGCAATTGCGGGTTTCATACGCCTGATAGATAACCTGTCTGAAGATACGGCCGAGCTGGAATTGTTTGAACAGGTCGAGCACATAATCCATGCTAGCGGTCTGATTGAATATTACAGCAAGGAAAAAACAGAAAAAGCTGAAGCCCGCGTGGAGAACCTTGAAGAGCTTGTTACTGCCGCCCGGGGTTTTGATTACGATGCCGATGCCGAGTCCCCACTCAACGAAGAATGGCAAAACATGGACAAGTTGACGGCGTTTCTGACGCATGCAGCACTTGAAGCAGGCGAAGGCCAGGCAAATAAATGGGAAGACTGCATTCAGCTGATGACACTGCACAGTGCAAAAGGACTGGAATTTCCGCTGGTGTTCATAGTTGGACTGGAAGAAGGTCTGTTTCCTGGCCAACGCTCACTGGATGAAGAGGGCAAGCTCGAAGAAGAGCGCAGACTTTGTTATGTCGGCATAACGCGCGCGCGTAAACAACTGGTGTTAACTTCTGCAGAACACAGGCGTCTGTATGGACAGGACATGTATCCAACGCCATCACGCTTCGTTAGTGAAATACCAGAACATCTGTTAAATGAAGTGCGCTCCAGGCCGACTGTTTCACAGCCGTTATACTCACCAAAGTCACAGGCGCCAGCAGCAGTAAACGGTATTGGTGTCGGCCAGCGAGTTATGCATGCCAAATTTGGTGAAGGTGTAGTGAGCAGCCTTGAAGGCAGCGGCGCACACGCCAGGGTTGAGGTTAACTTCGAATATGCCGGTACCAAGTGGCTGGTGATGGCCTATGCCAACCTGCAACCGGTAAGGTGAATGTTTCACCGCAAAGGCGCAAAGAGCGCAAAGAAATAATTTTTGAATTTGTTAACCGCAGAGGCGCGGAGACGCACAGGTTAATTAAGGTACATGTAGGAGCGGCTTTAGCCGCGAATTCATCGCGATCTGAGGGATTGTTCGCGGCTGAAGCCGCTCCTACGGCCGCTCATATATAC
>DAOWLL010000194.1 GCA_030641945.1 Gammaproteobacteria bacterium
CCACAGAGAAGACAGAGACTTTATCCGCCTGCCGCTACACGACCCCCGCAAAACACGCGAATGATGTTGTGTGTGAATAGTTTCGTAGCCCGGAAGGAAAAGGACATATGTCCACAGATGAACACAGATATTTAGAAACTTAAACACGCTTTTATCCGTGTTCATCTGCGTTTATCTGTGGATAATTTGTTTTTAAACATTTGCGTTCATTCGCGTGGGGCCGTGTAGCGGCAGGCGGACAAGTATTCCCTGTGTGGTCAGGGTGTTATCATCGGTCTACCCAGTGTATTTGGGGAAGACCCTGTAGATTAAAGACATTATGAAAACAAAGGTTTTAAAGCCGGAAGAACATTACATAGAAGATGAACCTTTCTATCAGCCAATTGGTGAAGAAATCAGGATTTTTGAAACAGCCTATAAACAGCAGCTGCCTGTTCTGCTCAAAGGCCCAACCGGTTGTGGTAAGACACGTTTCATGGAGCACATGGCATGGAGATTGAAACGCCCTCTTATTACAGTTTCGTGCCACGATGATCTTACAGCATCTGACCTTGTTGGCCGCTTCCTGATCACCAGCGGTGAAACCATATGGGTAGATGGCCCGCTTGCCAGTGCCGTACGCCATGGCGCCATCTGTTATCTTGATGAAATTGTAGAAGCCCGCAAGGACACAACGGTGGTGATTCACCCCCTGGCCGATGACCGCCGCATGCTGCCGATGGAAAAGGTTGGCGAGCTGCTCGAAGCGACCCCCGAGTTTTGCCTGGCCATATCCTACAACCCCGGTTATCAAAGCGTGATGAAAGACCTCAAGCAAAGCACTCGCCAGCGCTTTATTGCGCTCGAATTTGATTACCCGGGAGCAGAACTAGAAACTGAAATCATCATAAAAGAAACCGGTATTGATGCTGACACCGCCAGGCTGCTGGTCAAGTTCGCCCACATGACACGAGATCTTAAAGGCAATGGCCTCGATGAAGGCGCTTCAACCCGGTTGCTGGTGCATGCCGCCAAGCTGATGCATGATGATATTGACCCGGTTGTTGCCTGCCAGACAGCCATTGCGCAGGCAATAACAGACGACCACGACATGCTGATCGCCATGAACGAGCTTTCATCCTCGTTATTCTGATATGACGCGTCGACCGCTGGGCAAAGATGAAATTATCGAGTTCATGGACGACTGCCTGGAAGCCGAATTTTCATTTGTTAAAAATGAAATACCCGCCGATGATATAAAGCACCTTCCACGCCATCAACAGGACTTCATTCTTAAACTGATAAAACGTGTAGCCGATACCAATATCGAGCTTGCATACCAGCTCGCCTGTGGTTCTGTGCATGCACTGAATGAGATGGGTGAACGCATGGTCGAAGAATGGGCAATGACTGCAGCCGACAATTACGACCGCAAGGGTCTGTTCCCGGCAATGTCAGTTATACGCGACCTTGAAAACTTTATTCACAGCGCGCACGAACGCGCACATGGATCACTTCTTGAAGATGAAATCGGCGTATTACTTCCGTTCCTGCATGGCCTGTCAGGGAGAAAACTCAAGCTGGAAGCATCAGATACGACATACACCGACACCGAAACCATTTTTCTGCCACCGGTCATGGCTGTATTCTCTGATAGAAAGGAAAACTTTCTGTTATATAAAGCCACCGTTGCACATCATTGGGCGCAAATCCAGTTCGGAACTTTCAGAACGGACTTATCGCAACTACGTGTAGATCAACTGATAAAATTCTGCTCGCTTGAAACTGTTCGGCTTGATGCCTGTATACGCAATGAATTACCCGGCTTACACAGACAGATGCAGTCGCTGCAGAACAAGTTTGAACAGCAGAAAACATCAGGCCATTATGAAGAAATCATAAATACCTTGTCTTCAAGCAATGCCAGTGTACAAACAACTTTAGATCTGCTCGATAAAGTAACATATGAACAGTATCCAGGGTCTTATATATACCAGGGAACCATAGACCCTGTTGCTGTCGCTGCAACCATGTCGAAGCGCATCGAAATGGAGAAAGCTTTTTTCAGGGTAGCACTTGCTGATTTGGCAAAGGAATTAAACAAAATTGAAGAAAGCAATGAAGCGCCTGAAGAGACACCGGCCAGGTTCAATATTCGAACAAAAGAAGTTGCAGATAACGATATCAGCAGCGGCATGGTGCAGCTTGAATTTGAAGGCGACCTGGTGGCGCCACCTCAACATGTAAAACAGCTAATGAGCTCTATCATTATCGATTTCGGTGATATACCACCAGAATACCTGGCAGCAGCCGGACCCGGTGAATATGACCTGTCTGTATTCGATAAAAACTTAAACCCGAATGATGTATGGAAAGGCACCTACCATGAAGAAGGCGCGCAGATATATAACGAATGGAATTACAGGCGCCAGCATTACCACAAAAACTGGTGTGTACTGAGAGAGATCGAGGTACAGCCTGTATATGATTCATTTGTAGAGGACACACTGGAAAAATACAGCAAACTTTTGAAGAGTCTGCGTAATACATTTGAATATTTACGCGGTGAAGACAAGTTACTGAAGAAACAACCACACGGTGATGATATTGACATCGATGCGCTGGTTGAAGCCTATGCCGATGTCAGAAGCGGCATGGAAATGACGAATCAGCTATTTACAAAAATGCACAAGGAAGAGCGCAATGTCGCTGTCATTTTCATGGTTGACATGAGTGGCTCCACCAAAGGCTGGATAAACAGGGCGGAACGCGAATCGTTGATACTGCTGGCAGAGGTACTTGAAATCCTGCAGGACCGTTATGCCATCTATGGCTTTTCGGGCATGACCAGAAAACGCTGCGAGCTGTTCAGAATAAAGGCCTTTGATGATGAATATAATGCAGAAACCAGGGCACGTATCAGTAATATCCAGCCTCAGGATTACACCCGCATGGGTGTATTTATCCGTCATGTGATACGCCATTTCAGTGAAGTCGAGGCCAGCACCAAGCTGCTTATTACCCTGTCTGATGGCAAACCCGATGATTACGATACTTATCGCGGTGAATATGGCATCGAAGACACACGCCAGGCCCTGTTCGAAGCACGCCGTGATGGTATCCATTCTTTTTGTATTACTATTGACGAGGAAGCAAGGGATTACCTGCCACACATGTACGGTGCAGCCAACTACACCGTTATCGATAATGTTGCTTCATTACCGATGAAAGTTTCTGATATCTACCGTAGACTGACAACCTGACCATGGCTAACTCTATCTACTGGTACGACTACGAGACTTTTGGCATTGATCCACGCTACGACCGCCTGGCTCAATTTGCAGGCCTGCGTACCGATGAAGAACTGAATGTCATCGGTGACCCTCTTGTCATGTACTGTAAACCGGCAAATGACATGCTGCCCGACCCGATAGCGTGCATGATCACAGGAATCACGCCACAGAAAGCTCTCGCCGAAGGCTTGATTGAAGCTGAATTTATTGCAGCCATTCATAAAGAGTTTTCCAAACCTAATACCTGCGTTGCCGGCTACAACAACATTCGCTTTGACGATGAGTTTACCCGCCACACCCTTTACCGTAATTTTTACAATGCCTACAGCCATGAATGGCAACACGGTAATTCGCGATGGGACATTATCGACATGGTGCGTCTCACGCGTGCGCTCAGGCCCGAGGGCATCGAGTGGCCATTCGATGACAACGGCAAAGCCAGCAACCGCCTGGAATTGCTCACAAAAGTGAACAATATTAGCCATGAAGCAGCACATGATGCCATGTCAGATGTGTATGCAACCATTGCCATTGCCAGGCTGATTCGCGATAAACAGCCAAGGCTGTATGACTATGTTTACACCCACAGAAAAAAAGATGCTGTAGCAAAGTTATTCAACATGAGAACACATGAAGCGGTGCTGCATGCTTCTGCAAAATATTCCATGGCGAGAAATTCTATTGCCATGGTAATGCCGATTTGCCAACACCCGGTCAATAAGAACGGCGTGATTGTTTATGATCTGTCTATCGAACCCGAACAGTTCATCATCTCGGATGTCGATGAAATAGCCGGCAGTATCTTCACCCCAGCGAGCGAACTGCCCGAAAATGTTACGCGTATCCCACTCAAAACGGTGCATATAAACAAGTGCCCGGTTGTCGTGCCTGCAAAAACCATGGATGCAGAAAGCGCAAAGCGACTGGATATCGACGTCAATCAAAACCTCGAGCACCGGGATACATTGCTGCAGCATATCGATTCACTGGAACAGAAAACACGCCTGGTTTTCGGTAAACAGGACTACCCTGCTGTCACCGACCCCGATGCACAATTGTACAGCGGCGGTTTTTTCAGTAATAGCGACTACAGTCACATGCAACGCATACAGCAGAGCACAGCTGGCGAACTTGCCAAACTCGAGCTGAACTTCGATGACGACCGAATACCGGAAATGCTGTTCCGATACCGCGCGAGGAACTTCCCGCAAACACTCAGCAACTCGGAACAGCAACAATGGGACGAATACCGCAAGCAGAAATTCAACGATCCTGCTTATGGGATCCGCACCATAAACCAGGTGAAAGCCAGCATTGAAGCGCTCAGAATTGCGCCAGACACCACGGGGCAGCAGCTGGCAGTACTCGATGAGCTCGAAAAATACCTTCAACAGCCTGATTTTCCATCTTCTTAATCCATTGTTTTAATTGACCTTTATCATTTACGTTAAATTAACCTTAAATATTGATTGACATATATTAGACTTTATTAATATAC
>DAOWLL010000345.1 GCA_030641945.1 Gammaproteobacteria bacterium
ATCATTGCACTCGGCATGCTGGGAAAACTCAGGGGTGGAGACGACCCGCTGGGTGCCGCGCGGGACACCGTCGGTTCAACCATGTGGCCACTGCTCGGTGGCACCGTTGTCGGCATTCTGGCCTTTGCTGCCATTGGCCTTTCGGATGACTCCACCGGTGAATTCGCCAACTCGTTGTTCTGGGTGATCCTGATTTCACTGCTGCTTTCATGGTTTACCGCGGTCACCGTGACACCGATGTTCTGCGCATTGTTTATCAAGCCGGATAAATCAGGGGCGGCACAGGCCGACCCTTATGGCGGTTTCGTTTTCCGCAAATACCGCGGCTTTCTGCACACTTCCATCAAGTTCCGCTGGATTACCATTGCGCTCGTGATTGCCATGTTTGTGTCCTCGTTGTTTGGCTTTGGCTATGTCAAACAGAGTTTTTTCCCGGATTCGAATACACCGATGTTCTTTTTCGACATGTGGAATGTCGAGGGCACCGACATACGCCAGACCCGCGATGACGTTGTCAAAATTGAACAGTATCTGCTTACGCTGGAGGGTGTAAAAAGCACAGCCTCATTCATCGGCGGCGGCGCCTCGCGCTACACCCTGGTATATGACCCCGAATCGCCCAGCAGCAGTTATGGCCAGATCATCATCATGACTGAGAAGCGCGAAGATATCCCGCGCATTGAAAAACAGCTGCAGGAATATGTCACGATTGAATTTCCAAACTCCGAGCCCAAGACCAAGCCGCTGCGTATTGGCCCCGGCAGGGACGCCAAGATAGAAGCGCGCATCAGTGGACCCGATCCGGTTGAACTGCGCAGAATCTCTGAAGAGATACAGGCCATCATGCACGCAGACACAATGGCCAAGGACGTGCGAGATGACTGGCGCCAACCGGTTAAAGTAATCAAACCTATATTCAATGAGCAGGCCGCACGCCAGATTGGCATCACCCGCGATGATCTGACTGTTGCGCTGATGACGGCTTTTGATGGCAGCCAGATCGGACTCTACCGCGATGGTATCAGGCTGCTGCCGATCAAAATGTGGCCGCCCGAGGCGGAACGTGACAATGTCGAGTCCATGCGCGACATACCGGTTTCAAATCCATTACTGGATTACTCGGTGCCCATCGGGCAGGTGGTCACACGATGGGTCAAGGTGTGGGAGGATGCAAAAATACGCAAGCGCAACCGCATTTACACCATCATCCCGTCCTGCAACCCACGAGAAGGACTCGCCTCGCCTCTACTAGACCGCCTGCGTCCGCAGATCGAAGATGTTCAGCTGCCCTCGGGCTACTTCCTCGAGTGGGGCGGTGAATGGGAAGACTCGCGTGATGCCAACAATGCCATTAACAAGTCATTGCCGATGGGCTTCCTCACCATGATCATCGTCGTCATCCTGCTGTTCGGCAAGGTACGCCAGCCTTTGATCATCTGGTTGACGGTGCCGCTGGCCATTATAGGTATTACCGTCGGTCTTCTATCGACGAACGTTGCTTTCGGCTTCATGGGTCTGCTTGGTGCACTCAGCCTGACAGGCCTGCTGATCAAGAACGCGATCGTACTGATCGAGGAAATTGATATACAAAGTGGATCAGGTAAAGAACCCTACCAGGCTATTCTTGATTCCGCGGTGTCACGTATGCGCCCGGTGATGATGGCCGCCAGCACAACGATTCTGGGCATGGTGCCACTGCTGACTGACGTGTTCTTCATCGACATGGCCGTGGTCATCATGTTCGGCCTGGGCTTTGCTTCAATACTTACCCTGATCGTGGTACCGGTGCTGTACGCTATTTTCTTCAAGGTCAAAACCAACAAACAGGTAGTTTAGTTATCAACGCAGAGGCGCTAAGTCGCAAAGGCCGCAGAGATAATTAATGGATATTCGTAGGAGCGGCTTTAGCCGCGAACATTAACAATTCGCGGCTAAAGCCGCTCCTACGTAAATGGCAAGGATGAATCGAAACTAACAAGAAAACAGCAACTCAGACACCATTCTGCTGTATATACACATCAAATCAAATCACTAAAGAACCATTACCATAAATACCTTTGCGCCCTCTGCGTCTTTGCGTTGAAATGAATCTTTATCTACCTTACGTATTCAAATCAAAGAAAATCCGGTCTCAACATGTAAGACAAACGCCACTTACCTTCTGCCTTTTCCAGGCAAAACAGTGTTCCTGGTACGGATGCGAATTCTGCGTCTATTGTGCCTGTTAACAGTGTTGAGCAAAGTCGTGAGACAAAAGGCATGTGGCTGGCAATCAGAATATTTTCATTCATTTGCTCGATATCTCCAATAATCACTGTCGGATCGTCGTTGGGATTCAGGCCTTCGGTTTGAACCGGCAGGATCTCAGGTGAGAGAGTTTCAGCAATAAGACTGGCTGATTGTTGTGCACGCAGTTTACCGCTGTGGAAAACATTCCCCAGTTGCACGCCCATATTCTGCATGTGCAAGGCAAGAATCCGAATATCACGCATGCCCTGCTCTGATAAAGGGCGCTCAGGCTGGATTTCTTCAGGCACAGCTTCGCCGTGCTGCAGTATGTATAAATACAATTTATTTAAACAGCCTGATTAGTCATAATTTTTGTCTTCTTGCCACCAGATTTCGCCTTCAGCCAGTTCGCCGCCGACATCAGACTGGCGACGTGGAGCACCGCTTCGGCAATCATAACTTGTACGTTGAAGACGTTCCGGATTACGGCGATCAGGTGTTATACGCCTGTCCCGCCAGTGTTTTCTTCGTTCTTCTTTTTTGTCGCCCTTGCTTTTATTGTGATGCAACATAGTCGCTTTACCCCGTTTGGGTAGAAAGATAACCGCGCCTACTAGTGCACACCCGTGAACACGGGTTGTCAAGGATTCACCGATTGAAGATTTTTATCAGCGCCTGGATTATTTAAAAGAAATAAAAAAGACATCGGACAGCCGGCATCGCCGGCTGCCCAGAGAGTTGGTGGGATTGTCCAGTAATCCTAGTGTTTTACCGGTTCAACCACTGCTGTTTCAAGACGATCATTCAGCACCATGTAGTCACCACCGGTTTTAAACCGGACAATGGAAAATCCATGATTACTGACACGCTTGATTTCAACAACTTGCCCTGTACTTTTTATCCTGGCTTTAGCACCCTGTTGTAGATTTTTTATATCCATGTTTTGCTCCGGATTTTATTATTATTATTATTG
>DAOWLL010000331.1 GCA_030641945.1 Gammaproteobacteria bacterium
ATTTTGACCGTACCCAGCCCTAGCGGGCTGACTTCGATTCCTGTTGAACCCAGCGGCCTCAGCTTCATGCCTTGCCCCATCTTGCCTGCTCGCACCATGGAAACGCTGCCAACGGCGGTGATGGCCAGGCAGGCAACTCTGCCCTTGTCTTCCCACTAACGGCAACAAGATCAAGCAGTTGCTGGGCCAGTAGTGGTGCAAGCGCCATTTTCGTTGGCCATGCCGTGATGATATCGCCCTGTTGGTCGAGGTAGAAAGTATCCGGCCTGTGGCCATCAGCATGCCTGACTTCGGCGCGGTCGATATCCAGTATCGCCCATTGCGCGGCATCCTGTTTCTGCCATGGGATCAGCGCCGCCAGCTCCTGCTGTGCCCTGGCGATTTGCTCGTCATCGGTACGATGGACGCCATCTTCTGCGAGTTGCCCCCCCATGTACCAGACAATATTGTTATCACTATCTGTGTGCGATGTAATCGTAACGCGCGGATTGATGCCGGCACCCATGCAATGCGCGAACACTTTTTCAGTCAAGCCGCCACGCATCATTACCATCTTCAGCGGTCTTAGCTGCATCGCGGGCTTCGATAAACCTGCTGATAGCAACAGGGCCTCGTTACCCTGCCCTGCCATCAGTATCAATTTATTGAATCCAATTTCATAGCCGTCTCCATTTACCGCTTCGACATTCAAACTTGAAGACTGCAGCTGCATGCTGTCTTTCCTGATGGCAACTATAGATGACATTACAGGCTCGGCTAATGCCCGCAATATGCTGATGCTGTCGAACACGGGCTCATCAAGACGATAGATGCTGCCCTTGAATTTCTTGTGCTGGAAAATTGCCGGACGCTGTTCCGGACTTAAGGCAGTGGTGCGTGCGCGCATCACCTGGCTTGCAAAGAAGCCGGTAATTTTTGATGCCAGGTTTGCTGTTGACCAGAGATAGTGGGCATCGGATATCATTGCGGCATTGCGTAAATCAAGCTCGCCATGGCCTTGATGACATGCACGCCATATCGATGGCATATTCGCAACAGCTTCAGATGATGCGGTTAGTTTGCCGGTAAGAGCATACTTGGTACCACCATGTATGATGCCTTGCGCATAACGGGTCTGGCCGGCACCGAGGGCATCATCTTCGAGCAATACCGCGCTGTATCCTTCATCGCGCAGACGGGCCAGTGTCCACAGGCCTGCTATACCACCGCCAACAATAACTGCATCAACATCAACCTTGATGGCGATGTCTACCATAAGTGCTATGACCTCCCGCGTATGGTGCCTATTATTTCAGTTGTAGATACACCTTCAACATAGGACAGTACACGTACTTCACCGCCATTTTCACGGACGCAATCTCCGCCGGGTATCTTGTCCGGATCGTTGTCGCCGCCTTTTACCAGGATGTCCGGCAAGACCTGACATATCAGCCGTGATGGTGTTTCTTCTTCAAATGGCAGAACCCAGTCAACACATTCGAGCGCAGCCAGCATGCGCATGCGATGTTCCACCGGGTTAACCGGCCGGTCTTCACCTTTTAGCTTGCGTACTGTTTCATCGATATTAACCGCAATGATTAATCGATCACCCTGCTCCCGGGCTTGCTGCAAATAGGTCACATGCCCGGCATGCAGGATATCGAAACAGCCGTTGGTCATGACAATGACTTCACCGCGTTGGCGGCACTGCTTGACTGCTGTTATCAGCTCCTGCTGGCTAACGACACCGCGCTTGACCGCAATGTGTTTGTGGATTTCCTGGTACAGTTCTTCTGGTGTGACACTGGCGGTACCCAGCTTGCCTACTACAATTCCGGCCGCGAGGTTGGCCAGTGCGATGGCATTATGCTTATCATCGCCGGCCGCAAGCGCAGCAGCCAGGGTGGAAATGACAGTATCACCCGCACCGGTGACATCGAAGACTTCACGAGCATGCGTGGGCAGATGAAACACTTCACCATCATTTTGTATTAATGTCATGCCATGTTCACTGCGTGTTATCAACAAGGCATCAAAATTACATTGCTCACACAGCTGCTGCGCTTTCTCAACCAGTTCGTCTTCATTCGCACACGCCCCTACTATTGCTTCGAACTCTGACAGGTTGGGCGTTACCAGGCTCGCGCCTGAATATTTGTCAAAATCAGTTCCCTTGGGGTCAATCAATACCGGGATTTTTTTCTCCCGGCACAGCGCGATCAGTGACTGAACGTTGCGCAGTGTGCCCTTGCCATAATCGGAGCAGACAACAATATCGTGCTGGTCGAGCAACTTGGCGAACTCGGTTTCCTGACCGGAAATATCCTGGCCAATAAAACCATCTTCAAAATCCAGCCTGATTAACTGCTGGTGACGGCTCAAAACACGCAGCTTGGTTATTGTCGCGTTTTTATTGAGGCGAACAAAACTGGTTTGTACACCAGCAGTATGCAGGTTTTTTTCCAGTGCATTGGCCGCATCATCATCACCGGTCAATCCCAGCACAGTAGATTGTGCTCCCAGTCTGGCAATATTAAGCGCAACGTTGCCAGCACCACCGGGGCGCTCTTCAATATCACGTACATGCACGATGGGTACCGGCGCTTCCGGCGAGATACGCGAAGTCGGGCCATGCCAGTAACGATCGAGCATCAGGTCGCCGACCACCAGTACACGTGCCTTAGAAAAATCCGGGATAGTTATGTGCATGGATATCAGCCCCGTAGCAGAGGCTGTGCTCTACCTGCAGATATGAAAATAAATGTCCACAGATGAACGCAGATTAACACGGATGATGCATTGAATAATGCGCGGGTCATTTGCATACCCTGAAACGAAATAGATCCGCAGGGTGGGCTTTGCCCACCATGAGCTCTGGTGGGCAATGCCCACCCTGCACATCTGTGTTTATCTGTGTTCATCTGTGGATTATTAACAAAATTAATCCTTCAGCACGTATTCAGCGCCGCAGTAAGGGCATTTCGCCGAACCATGATCCTCGACGGGTATATACACCTGGGGGTGTGAATTCCACAGGCTGGTGCCGGGCATTGGACAATGCACAGGCAAATCATCACGCGTTACTTCATAGCGAGTTTGCTTGTTGGGCGTATCCAGGCCCTGTTGTGTTGCAGTATGCGGATTAGGCATTATGATTCCCCTGATACGTGTTAGTCATTAACCAGTGTCAGCCATTGTGGATGTTTATCCAGACGACCGTGCACCAGGTCAAAGTACATTGCCTGCAGTTTTTCTGTGACTGGACCACGACCACCATTACCAATCGTTCGGTTATCCACCTCACGAACCGGTGTTACTTCTGCGGCAGTGCCGGTAAAGAAAACCTCATCAGCAATATATACTTC
>DAOWLL010000535.1 GCA_030641945.1 Gammaproteobacteria bacterium
ATCGCAATCCAGCCGACTGTGCGCTTGCCTGGTTTGTACTTCACTGCCTTACGCGAGCCTGGCTTTCGCTTGTTGCGGGCCGGAGATTTCCGGCTGGAGGCAGGCTTTCTGGACTTTTTTCTGGTCACGTTTTATTGATGCAGCATCTATTTTTAGCGAATGACAGCTGATCTTACACTACTGAAACAGGAACTCGATGTAATCTGACAACATCACTTAAAAAACAATAAATTCACCTCATCTACAAGGAATTATTAGCCGCAAACAACGCAAAAAGCCCAACCTATTTTAGGTTTGAACTAACAATCAATTCGCGTACTTTGCGTGTTTCGCGGTTAATATAAAGATGCACAATATCCTTGTGTTCTCAGGATTACTGCAAGGAACTGACAAAACCCGGATTCCGCTGCGCTTCATCCAGGCTACACTTCTAAGTGGGCATTTAAAATAAGCCCACAGATGAACGCAAGTGTATTGAGGCTTATAAACATCTTTATCTGTGTTTATCTGCGTTTATCTGTGGATTAAAGTTTTTGCTTGTGTGTTTTGCGACCAGATAACGAGACAGCCCGGATTATCCGGGCTGTTGTAATGCTTTGATAGAAAGCTTGATTATTTGCAGGTCGAGAGGAACCTGGCCGATTTACCCGCACAGGGATCTGACTCGAACTGTGTTTTTTTCTCTACTTCTTTTTTCTTGCGCTGTGCCATAACAGCCTTGCGCTTCTGTTCAGCTTCAGCCTCTCTTTGAGCAATCAACTGCAGTTTTTTGGCCTCTTTTTCTGCTGCTTTGCGATCAGCTTCACGCTGCTGTGCAAGCTTATTATTATTTTCAGCTTTTTGCTTCGCTGCTGTATCGCGCTGTGCTGCGAGTTTCTTTTGCTCTTGTTTCTGGCGTTGGGCTTCTTGCTTCTGGCGCGCTTTTCGTTCTGCATCCTTTTGTGCCCACAACCGGGCATTCTGCCGGGCCTCATTAACACGTACTATTTCTGTCTCTGCCGCGGTTATACCCACCAGGGAAGCCTTACCCAGCCAGTCGAGCGCACTGTTGCTGTTCTTTTTCATGCCAACACCGCGTGAATTCATCAGACCGACATAATACTGGGCATAACCGTCCCCAGCCCTGGCTGCCTTCTTCAGCTCAACCAGCCCGGTTTTGTTTTTCCTGGTCACGCCATTTTTTTCCAGGTCTTTGTAAAGCAGATTATAGCCAGCCGCCTGGTTGCCCTGGGCAGCCGCCTTGTTGATCCACTTCATCGCTTCATCCATGTTTTTTTTAACACCGCGGCCGCTTTCATACATCTCGCCAACCTTGAACTGCGCCTCGGCATTGCCCTTTTTGGCAAGCTTCATCTGGAAATCGAACACCATGTCCGCCTGAACGGCGGTAATTTCCGTGATAAAAACGACAACAACCAGCAGCACGATATGCAACAGCGCGCTCTTCCAGTTTCTTTTTGGCAGCAGGCCTGTGCTGTCAAATATTCGCTGCTGATGGATTTTATTGTGAGTGTTCATCATAATATTGCCTGCCCGGCTTTGCCGGGCGCTGGCTGGAAAAGATCAATGCTATTTAGATCATTACGCCGAAAAAATTCCTCAGAAAATAACGTCGAGTGCAATACTGTAGACGCCGACCTTGTCCTTAGGTGGCATCAACGTGAAACTGGTATCAAATAAACCAAAGTTCACCCGCTGATTAGCTTCAGTCAATTCATTTATATCATCCTCAACATCGACAACGGAGTATTCGAACTTCAATGCCGCACTGTCGTTGACTTCGTAGCGCAGACCCGCCGTGACTGATGACTGGATGGCCACAGGGAAATTCATCGCTGGTGGATTGGTAACACAGGGCGTCATACTTGTTGGACAAACAGCACCTGGCTCTACTGTTGATGACTTACCATCGATGGTTGCGTAGGTTAAATGGGGCAGCCATTTACCAAAACGGTATCCCAGTGTCGCATA
>DAOWLL010000336.1 GCA_030641945.1 Gammaproteobacteria bacterium
CCCTATCCGACTGCACATATCATCGTTGTTACCAACGATGCATTGAAAAAAGCGGGTGCCAGCCATGACCGTGCCGGTTATATTGCCGCTCAACGCGTGACCATTACCAAAGTGGGCGACCAGCTTCAGCTTGCCTACACCAATCCTGTATATATGGCAGCTGCCTATCGTGTAAAAGCCGATTTATCCGGCGTTGCTGATTCGCTCAAGGCGGCACTCGGTGCTGAAAAAGAATATGGGCCTGATGAAGGACTGACTGCAAAAGAGCTGGAAAAGTATCACTATACCTTTGGTATGGAATATTTCGATGAACCCAACGACCTGGCCTCATATAACAACTACAAAGAAGCTGTTGCTGCTGTTGAAAAAGGCCTGGCTGCACACCAGGGCGGCACCACCAGGGTGTACCGCATTGATATTCCCGGTAGCAAGCAGGCAGTATTTGGTGTTGCAATGGCTGCAGAAGGCGAAACAGGCAACAAGTTCATGGATGACAACTTCATCATGACTGAGATTGATTTCAAACCACTACGCTCAACGGGTCACCTGCCATACGAAATGCTGGTCACGGACAGCGAAGTCGAAGCCCTGCATGCGCGTTTCCGCATTGCGATGAATTTCCCGGATCTCAGCATGATGGGGGCAAACAGCTTCATGAACATCATGCCTTCGCCTGAAGCCATCAGGGATTCGCTGACACGCGTGGCCGGTGGCGAGCTTGAAGATGACTTCTGATAATCAGTCAGTACGATAAACAAAAAACCCCGGTAATAACCGGGGTTTTTTTATGGTTATATGAAATCTGCTTGTTGTTAAATTCTGACAAATAGACGGGTGAAATTTTTCCATGAACAGTTTAGACTTCAGGGTTCGCGTAAATCGTGAAGCCGCATTAAAGTACATGATTTACAAGGTTTTTTCAATTTACTGAGTAGCAATAGTGGAATTGACTGGCGCAGAAATAGTTATCCAGAGTCTCAAGGCCGAGGGCATTGAGTATGTATTTGGGTATCCGGGTGGTGCTGTTTTGCATATTTATGATGCTTTTTACAGGCAGGATGATGTGCAGCATATCCTCGTGCGCCATGAACAAGGTGCTACACACGCGGCAGATGGCTATGCGCGCGCTACCGGAAAACCGGGTGTTGTGCTGGTTACATCCGGTCCGGGTGCAACCAACGCGGTAACAGGAATCGCGACGGCTTATATGGATTCCATTCCAATGGTGGTGATTACTGGCCAGGTTCCCAAGCCCCTGATTGGCAACGATGCTTTCCAGGAAGTCGACTCAGTAGGAATAACACGCCCTGTGGTCAAACATAACTTCCTGGTCGAAGACGTTAAGGATATCGCAACCATATTCAAAAAGGCTTTCTATGTCGCGACCACGGGACGTCCGGGTCCGGTTGTGATCGATATTCCCAAGGACATCACGGCGGCGAAGTGTGAGTTCCATTATCCGTCCGAGATCAAGATGCGTTCCTACAATCCGACGGTTAAGGGCCATATTGGCCAGATCAAGCGCGCCGCCGAGCTGATTCTTTCCGCTGAACGGCCGATGATTTATACCGGTGGCGGTGTCATTCTCAGCAATGCTTCCGAGCAACTGACCACGTTTACACGCCTGCTGGGTTATCCCATTACCAACACCCTCATGGGGCTGGGTGCGTATCCGGCCAGTGACAGGCAATTTTTAGGCATGCTCGGCATGCACGGCACCTATGAAGCCAATATGGGCATGCATCACTGCGATGTGTTGATAGCGATCGGTGCGCGTTTCGATGATCGCGTTACCGGCAACCTGGAAAAATTCTGCCCGGATGCAAAAATCATACATATCGATGTTGACCCGGCTTCAATCTCCAAGAACGTCAAGGTCGATATTCCAATTGTGGGCCAGGTCTCGCAGGTACTTGATGAATTTTTGAAAGTTCTCAACAGCAGTCGAAAAGAACCCAATGTATCTGCACTGGAAAAATGGTGGGCGCAGATTGAAGAATGGCGATCACAGGACTGTCTAAAGTATGATCGCGACAGCGAATTGATCAAGCCTCAGTACGTAATCGAGCAATTGCACGAATTAACAAAAGGCGATGCCTTCGTGACCTCCGATGTTGGGCAGCATCAGATGTGGGCTGCCCAGTATTATGGTTTCAACAAGCCCAGGCGCTGGATTAATTCAGGCGGCCTGGGCACGATGGGCTTCGGTCTTCCCGCAGCAATAGGTGTGCAGCTGGCATACCCCGATGAAACGGTGGTCTGTATTACCGGTGAGGCCAGTATCCAGATGTGTACACAGGAACTGTCCACCTGTAAGCAGTACGGCTTGCCAATCAAGGTCATTTGTCTGAACAACGGTTTTATGGGCATGGTAAGGCAGTGGCAGGAGTTTTTCTATGAGAAACGTTATGCCATGTCCTACTTTGATGCACTGCCGGATTTTGTTGCGCTTGCGCAGGGTTATGGGCACGTCGGGGTCCAGGTTGATAAACCGGCTGATGTTCGTGCTGCGCTGGAACAAGCTTTGGGCAACAAGGACGAGCTGGTTTTTCTTGACTGCTTAACCGATAAAACAGAAAACGTGTACCCGATGATTCCTGCAGGCGCAGGCCTCAATGAAATGATACTGGTGTAATGACGATGAGACATATCATTTCACTATTGCTGGAAAATGAGTCAGGCGCACTTTCACGTGTCGCAGGTCTGTTTTCAGCGCGCGCATACAATATTGAATCGCTGTCTGTAGCACCGACCGATGATCCTTCATTGTCGCGTATGACCATTGTTACTATTGGCACAGAAGAGATCATCGAGCAGATCAACAAACAGCTGAACAAGCTGATCGATGTAGTCAAACTGATTGATATGACCGCTGATGTTCATGTCGAACGTGAACTCATGCTGATCAAGGTTAACGCGACTGATGGCGAGCGGGACGAAGTCAAACGCCTGGTCGATATATTTCATGGTGCTGTTATTGATGTCACCGACACGACATACACCATCGAAATTACTGGTGATGGCGAAAAGCTCAATGCATTTGTAGAAGCGCTCTCCAGTATCACTATTCATGAGGTTGTGCGTTCCGGCTTGATTGGCATCAGTCGCGGCGAGAAGTCTCTAGGCTGATCCCACATAATAAGCTCTTTAAAAGTTTCAAAAAATTTAAATCAGGAAAACAGTAAATGAATATTTATTACGATAAAGATTGTGACTTGGCGATAATCCGCGGCAAGAAAGTCAGTATTATCGGCTATGGCTCACAGGGTCATGCGCATGCCA
>DAOWLL010000147.1 GCA_030641945.1 Gammaproteobacteria bacterium
AAAAACAATTGGCAAACGCATTCCAAGGGTGGATGCTCGGGAGAAGGTGACCGGTGAGGCTATCTATTGTGCTGACCTCAAGGTTCCTGGAATGCTCTCTGGCAAGATAAAAAGGAGCCCCTACCCCTTTGCCCAGATTCTCTCTATTGACACCAGCAAAGCTGAAGTCATGCGTACTGCTGTCGGCGAAGGCGCGAATATGGTCAATGACGTCAATGCCCTGCAGGCGACAGCGGCGATAGAAACCTGTGCCGCGCTAGAAGTTCCGGTTTGCCTGATGCATATGCAGGGCGAACCGAGAAGCATGCAGCAGGATCCGCAGTATGATGATGTGGTGAAGGATGTTGTAGATTATCTGCATCAGCGCTGCCAGGCATGCGTTGATGCGGGTATGGATAGAAATAACATCGTGCTCGACCCGGGCTTTGGCTTTGGCAAAACCCTGCAGCACAATCTGAGCCTTCTGAGCCGGCTTGAGTCGATTTCTGAGCTAGAATTACCGGTACTGGTCGGTATTTCACGCAAGAGCATGCTGGGTGCAATACTCGATAAGCCGGTAACAGAAAGGCTTTACGCCAGCATCGCAGCAGCGGTGATCGCTTACAATAAAGGGGCGCGTTTATTCAGGGTGCACGATGTGGCACCAACGAGAGATGCATTGGCGCTATGTGATGCGCTCCAACACAATTAACAGGTAGTTAGATGGCTAGAAAATATTTTGGTACTGATGGTATTCGCGGCAAAGTCGGTGAAGGCATGATGACTGCCGACCAGGTGCTCAAGCTGGGCTGGGCTGCAGGTAGAGTATTTGCCAGCAACGGCAGGAAACTGGTTGTTATCGGCAAGGACACCCGTATTTCAGGCTACATGCTCGAGTCTGCGCTGGAAGCCGGTTTATCCGCAGCCGGTGTCGATGTCCGCCTGCTGGGACCGATGCCCACGCCGGGCATTGCCTACCTCACCCGCACCCTGCATGCCTCGGCCGGTATCGTCATCAGCGCATCGCACAACCCGTTCTATGACAATGGCCTGAAGTTTTTCTCGGCTGAAGGCACCAAGTTGCCGGATGAAACCGAAGAAGCCATAGAAGCCATGTTTGAACAACCCATGGAAACGGTGGACTCGGCAGAACTGGGCAAGGCCATGCGTGTGCACGATGCGCAGGGGCGATACGTTGAAGCCTGCAAGGCCACGATACCGATTACTACCCATTTTAACGGTCTCAAGATCGTGCTCGATTGCGCAAACGGCGCCACCTACCATATTGCCCCCCACGTTTTTACCGAACTCGGTGCGAAAGTCATTACGACGTGTTCAGAGCCGAATGGCCTGAATATCAATGCCGGCAGTGGTTCGACCGAGCCTGACGTTCTGAGCAAGCGCGTCATACAGGAACAGGCGGACCTGGGGATTGCTTTTGACGGTGATGGTGACCGTGTGATTATGATCGACAACGCGGGTGAGGTTGTCGATGGGGACGAGTTGATTTATATCATCGCGCTTGCACGCAAGCAGTCCGGTGTGCCCATTGATGGTGTTGTCGGCACGCAAATGAGCAATCTGGGGCTCGAACTGGCGATAAAGAAACTGGGGCTTGGATTTGAGCGCGCTGCAGTAGGTGACCGCTATGTGCTTGAATTAATGAAACAAAAAGGCTGGAACCTGGGTGGTGAGTCATCAGGGCACATCATCTGCATGGACCGTACCACCACCGGTGACGGTATCGTTTCAGCGTTGCAGGTACTGGCCTATCTGGCTGAAAGCGGACAGACACTGCACCAGGCCAAGTCAGGCATGAGTAAAATGCCAATGCAGATGATCAATGTGCCACTGTCAGCAGATGCTGATCCGATGTCGTCGGAGCAGGTCACAGATGCTGTTCTGCAGGCCGAACAAGAGTTGAATGGACAGGGTCGTGTACTGCTAAGGCCGTCAGGAACCGAACCCCTGATTCGAGTCATGGTTGAAGGCAGTAATGCGGCATTGGTACAAAAGCTCACAAAAAACATTGCGGATACCGTGGCATCTGCAGTTTAACAACGATAAGTTACTGATTTTATATATCTCCTCCGAACTGACAGCTGGCTATATAACCCATCATCGTCATTGATTTATTCAGTGCTGACAGGTATGCTTTGCCCCTTTTGAAAATGGGCGGAGTAAGTGATGCGTCAGAAGATGGTAGCGGGCAACTGGAAGATGAATGGAACCACTAACGGCGTTCATGAACTGATCCGTGGTATCAAAGCAGGATTCAATGGTTCTTCTGCAGAAGCTGTAGTTTGCCCTCCCTTTGTCTACCTGCCGTTTGTAGCCGCTGAAATCGCCGGTTCCGCGATCAAGCTGTCTGCGCAGAACATGTGCGATCAGGATGTAGGTGCATTTACCGGTGAAATATCAGGGCCGATGCTGAAAGACATTGGTTGTGAATATGTAATTCTTGCGCACTCAGAACGCCGTGCCATGTACGGTGAAACCGACGAAGTTGCTGCCAGCAAGTATGCGGCAGCGCTGAAGAATAATCTCATACCGATTTTCTGTATTGGCGAAACACTGGAAGAACGCGAGCAGGATATTACAGAGGCTGTCATTGCACGCCAGATCGATGCCATTGTTGATGCTGAAGGTGTGGCTTCGTTGGCAAATGCTGTACTTGCCTACGAACCGGTATGGGCAATAGGTACCGGCAAAACCGCAACACCGGACCAGGCGCAGAGTGTGCACGCCTTCATCCGCAACAAGATTGCCGGGCTGGATGGCGGCATTGCAGAAAGCCTGCGCATTCTCTATGGCGGCAGCATGAATCCTGCCAATGCTGCTGAATTGATTGCTCAGCCGGATATCGATGGTGGTCTTATCGGCGGCGCTTCTCTCAAGGCGGATGATTTCCTCGCCATCATTAATGCAGCAGGATAAGCAAACGTGGATATTATTCTTCTAGTTGTACACGTAGTTCTGGCGCTGGGCGTTATCTCATTGGTGTTGCTGCAAAAAGGTGCCGGTGCTAACGCTGGCGCGGTACTGGGTGGTGGCGCTGGCAGCGTATTTGGCGCCAGTGGCTCATCCAATTTTTTGAGCAAGACCACGGCCATTCTGGCAACAGCATTCTTCATTAACAGCCTGGTGCTTGCCTATATGGCTTCTCACCGTGAAGAGTCAGCTACAGTGATCGATGAAATCGAGCAGGCTCAGCAAGTAGAAGTGACAGCGCCCGAGCCGGTTATGCAGGAATTTGGTCAGGGCATTGATGAGACTGTGCCATTCCCGTTCGACGAACCTGTTGAAAGTGATGTGCCGCTACCGGTAAGTGAAGATGTACCTGTTGAAGGTGATGTGCCGCCACCGGCAAGCGATACAGAATAAACCCGAGACAGTGTCTTGGCCCGATAAGGACGCAGGGAGAAAAAAATATAAATCGGCCGATGTGGTGGAATTGGTAGACACGCTATCTTGAGGGGGTAGTGGCGAAAGCTGTGCCGGTTCGACTCCGGCCATCGGCACCATTCAAGGAAGGTTGAACAAATAATCAAAAATAACGGTTGCATCATGATTGTTATGCAACTGTGGAGCGAGTAAATGCTGGAAAATTATCTGCCGGTATTGATCTTCATCACAGTCGGCCTGCTGGTCGGTGTTGGAGCGATGTTTATGGGGGGCTTCTTACTGGCTCCTTACCGTCCGGACAATGCAAAGAACTCTCCTTTCGAATGCGGTTTCGAAGCATTTGAAGACGCGCGCATGAACTTCGATGTGCGCTATTACCTCGTTGCTATTCTGTTTATCATTTTCGACCTGGAAATTGCATTTCTATTTCCATGGGCAATCGTGCTTGATGAAATCGGCCTGTTTGGCATTCTCGCCATGGGCATATTCCTCGGCATTCTTGTCATTGGCTTTATTTATGAGTGGAAGAAAGGAGCGCTGGAATGGGAATAGAAGGCAAACTCCAGCAGGGCTTTGTGACCACTTCAGCTGACAAGTTGATCAACTGGGCGCGTACCGGATCATTGTGGCCAATGACTTTCGGACTTGCATGCTGCGCGGTTGAAATGATGCATGCTGCAGCATCGCGTTATGACCTTGACCGTTTTGGCGCCGGGGTTTTCCGTGGCAGCCCGCGTCAATCAGACGTAATGATTGTTGCAGGAACACTGTGTAACAAAATGGCGCCGGCATTTCGCAAGGTGTACGACCAGATGGCGGAACCGCGATGGGTCATTTCCATGGGCTCCTGTGCCAATGGCGGCGGCTACTACCACTATTCATACTCTGTGGTACGCGGCTGTGACCGCATCGTTCCTGTTGATATCTATGTTCCCGGTTGCCCGCCCACTGCAGAAGCACTGGTGTACGGCATCATTCAGCTGCAGAACAAGATTAAACGCACCAACACGATAGCGCGCAGTTAAAGGATTCGAGATGTCCAGAGTTCAACAACTATCTGATGATTTGCAACAGGCATTTTCAGCAATGCTGAAATCGAATGTTGTTGCCAATGGTGAGCTCACCATTGAGGTCTCATCGGATGACCTGATTGATGTCTGCACACAACTTCGTGACCATCAGAAGTTCGGCTTTGAACAGTTAATCGATGTCTGTGGTGTCGATTATTCAGAATACGGCAGCTCCGAATGGGCCACGGATGAAACATCTTCAACCGGTTTCAGCCGCGGGGTGAAACCGGGTGTTAATGCGCGCCTGCGATTCGGTGATGCGCCGACATACGTCAGTGACCGCAAGCGCTTTGCCGGCGTATATCACTTGTTGTCCGTTGCTAATAACCAGCGCGTGCGTGTGCGTTGTTATGCTGAGAATGACCAGCTGCCAATCATTCCATCCGTTATCGATATCTGGAGTTCAGCGAACTGGTATGAACGTGAAGCTTTTGATCTGTATGGCATCATGTTTGAAGGCCATCCGGATTTGCGCCGCATTTTGACTGACTACGGTTTTGTCGGTCATCCATTCCGTAAGGACTTCCCGCTCGTGGGTCACGTGGAAATGCGTTATGACCCGCTGCAGCAACGCGTTGTTTACGAACCGGTTTCAATCGATCCGCGTGTACTGGTGCCTCGTGTAATTCGTGATGATGGCAGAAATGCCGATGAGGCTGAACAAACTGAAGCTGCTGCAGTGGAGGGCAATGATGCCTGAGATTAAAAACTTCACGCTTAACTTCGGTCCTCAGCATCCGGCTGCACACGGTGTGCTTCGCCTGATCCTGGAAATGGATGGGGAAGTCATCCAGCGTGCAGACCCGCATATAGGTCTGTTGCACCGCGCGACAGAGAAGCTGGCAGAAGGTAAGCCTTATAACCAGAGTATCGGTTACATGGATCGGCTCGACTATGTGTCGATGATGTGCAACGAGCACGGCTATGTACGGGCAATTGAAAAACTGTTGGGTGTGGAGGCGCCGATCCGCGCCCAGTACATCCGCACCCTGTTCGATGAGATCACCCGCATCCTG
>DAOWLL010000098.1 GCA_030641945.1 Gammaproteobacteria bacterium
GGAAGCGACCGTGCGCTTACAACAGCATGTCTGTTAGAAGAATTCTCCGCGACACGTCCGCTGGCCGTGGTAATGGATGCGCAGATCTACAAGCTCTGGCAATGGGCGGAGAGCAGGACCGTGCCGGTTGACTGAGCAGTTAACAGTTAACAGTGAATAACGAATAATGAATAATGAATAATGAATAATGAATAATGAATAATGAATAATGCCTGCAACGCTTCGCTTATGCAGGCCTACAAAACTAGATGTTTGTCACAGAGGCACAGAGGACACAGAGGATTTTGTTGATTGTCTGTAGGAGTGGCTTTAGCCGCGAATTCTTTGCGATCTGCCGGATTATTCGCGGCTGAAGCCGCTCCTACGAACACCTGTAATAAACTCTGCGCCTCTGCGGTTAAATCAAATGTGTATCCAGGCTTCAGTAATCCACTCGATAGCCGAACTTGCGCCTGATGTCCCGCATAATGATGTAAATCCACGGCCACAGCATTGCGCCGGTAAGGGTTGGCATGAAATACAGCCAGGTCACTGGTGCATGACCGACCATGCCGCTCACCCACAGTACAATCAGCTGTTTCAACAGCAGCAGGAAGAATATAACAATTGCCTGTTGTACCAGTGAGACGACACGTAGTCTCTGGTGTTGAATGTGAACAATGTAAACCACCAGCATCAGACCAAGCGCATGCTGGCCAAGAATTGCTCCGTGGCTTACGTCCAGCATCAGGCCTGCCAGCCATGCGATGGTGACACCTGTCTTCGCTGGCAACGCCATGGCCCAGTAGATCAGCACAAGTGTTACCCAGTCTGGCCTGAACTCTACGACCCATTCGGGCAGGGGCATGATTGTCAGCATAAATGCGACAAATAGCGACAGGCTGGCAACTTTTAAGTTACTCGCCGCCATCGCTAGACTCCTCAGCAGCTTCCTCGACAGGCTCTTCAGCATGCTTTTCGGCAAGCTCTTCAACAGGCTCTTCGGCAGCTTGTTCTACAGGCTGCGCTACAGGCTGCTCTAGTCCTGGCGTTGGTTTCTCATGATTTTGAGTCCACACCAGCAGAACTTCGCGGCTGGTATCGAGCTGTGCCAGTGGCTCAGCCCGCACATCGATGAAGGTTTCACCGGTATCGCGGTTGATGTTGGTGATAACCGCCAGCGGGTAATTTCTTGGAAAACGCTCACCGAGTCCGGATGAAATCAGTTTGTCGCCAACACGAATGTCTGCATTATGTGGAATGTGCCTGAGGTCAAGATAATCAGTCTGGCCGGTTCCAAAAGCCACACTTCTCTGGCCTGTACGATCGATCTGCACCGGTATTGCATGACTGACATCGGTAACCAGCATTGCTGTCGATGTCATGGCGTTGACATAAACGATTTGTCCCATTATGCCGTGTGCGTCGATGATGGGCTGGCCTTTGTAAACGCCATCAATCGACCCTTTGTTCAGCACAATGAAATGACGGTAGGGATCGACATCGACTGCAATTATTTCTGCAATAAGATGATCTTCAGTTGTTTTCGGTGTGGCGCTCAACAAGCGGCGCAGTCGCTCATTTTCTTTTTCCAGGATGTCCAGTTTCTGTAATTGCACCCGGCTTTGCAGTTGCAGGTCTCTGAGCTGGCGGTTTTCATCAATCAGGCTCTGGTGTGTACCCAGGGTTTCTTCGCTCCAGTAGTACAGACGAATGGGCAGATCAACGACATACTCAACCGGGTAGAGTAAATATGACAGGGTATTGCGCACAGCATCCAGGTGTTTCCATCGATGATCGGCCGTCATCAGGGCGAGCGAAATGATGACGAGGATGATCATACGCAGGGTGGCGGACGGGCCTCTTAGAAACAGCGTTTGCATAGGTTCAGAAACCTGCGCCAGGCTCGTTCAGGGGCGGCATGGCGCCGCCCTTATTCGACAGCGAGGAAATCCCCCCCATGCTTGTCGATTAGTTCAAGAACACGGCCACCGCCACGGGCGACACAGGTCAGCGGGTCTTCGGCAGTCACCACGGGCAAACCGGTTTCTTCCATCAGCAGGCGGTCCAGATCTTTAAGTAGTGCGCCGCCGCCCGTTAAAACAATGCCGCGCTCTGCGACATCAGCGCCCAGTTCAGGCGGTGTCTGCTCCAGCGCAGTTTTGACAGCGCTGACGATGCCGTGCAGCGGTTCCTGCAAGGCTTCCAGGATTTCATTACTGTTCAGTGAGAAGCTGCGTGGGATACCTTCAGACAGGTTGCGGCCCTTGATTTCTATTTCAAGCAGTTCCTGACCGGGGTAGGCGTTGCCGATTTCCTGTTTAATCTTTTCTGCGGTGGCTTCACCAATCAGTATGCCGTAGTTTCTGCGCACATAAGAAATGATGGCTTCATCAAAGCGGTCGCCGCCCACTCTTACCGAGGCAGCATATACGATGCCGTTCAGGGAGATTACCGCTACTTCCGATGTGCCGCCACCGACATCCAGTACCATCGAGCCGCGAGGTTCATCGACGGGCATGCCGGCACCAATAGCGGCTGCCATGGGTTCTTCAATCAGGTAAACCTTGCGGGCACCTGCACCTGCGGCAGACTCCCTGATGGCTCTGCGTTCAACCTGGGTTGCACCACAGGGAACACAAATCAGCACGCGTGGACTGGGACGCAGAACCTGCGATTCGTGCACCGAGCGAATAAAGTGCTGCAGCATCTTCTCGGTAATGTTGAAGTCTGCGATAACACCATCACGCATCGGACGTATTGCGGTGATATTTTGCGGTGTACGGCCGAGCATACCTTTGGCTTCTTTACCATAGGCTTCAATCGATTTCGGTCCGCCTGGGCCGCGATCCTGGCGAACAGCCACAACGGAAGGTTCGTCGAGCACAATACCTTTGCCACGAGCGTAAATCAGCGTATTAGCGGTTCCGAGGTCAATAGATAGATCGTTGGAAAAAAGTCCCCGAATACGGTTAACAAACATGTGTAGGAATACCTGTAGAGTTTAATTATTATAGTTATGGTATGAATATATAGGCCATTTGAAAGGATATGGCCATAAACTGCGCGTACTCTATCAATCGCTACCCTGCAGGGCAAGCAAAATCCCCTTCAAAATAGCCGTTCAACACCTGTTTCGGCAGAGCCGGCGGTCTGTTTGTGCTAACATCGCGCCTCTCGTTATTGATGCTGATTTTAGTGCAGATAAATGCGGTGGTTTACAGCCGCAAGCGGAGACTCCATGTCACTCGATACAGATGATATAAAAGCAATCGCCAAACTTGCGCGGCTTAAAATAGATGAAGCCGATGTACCTCTTTATGCGACCAATTTGTCCAATATCCTTGACCTGGTTGAGCAGATGAACTCGGTCAATACCGAGGGTGTTGTTCCCATGTCACACCCGCTGGAACTGGTTCAGCGTTTGCGTGAAGACGTTGTCACCGAGACCGATCAGCGTGATGAATTCCAGAACGTGGCGCCAGCAACCCAGGATGGCCTTTACCTGGTGCCCAGGGTAATCGAATAAGCAGAGACTCCGGGAATGAGTAATTTTTACCAGATGACACTCGCAGAACTTTCAACCATGCTGCAGGCGGGTGATGTCAGCAGTACTGAGTTGACTGAACATTTTCTGTCACGTATCAAGCAGCATGATGCGACGCTCAACAGTTTCATCACTGTTGTCAAAGACCAGGCGATGACACAGGCAGCCGCAGCGGACAATGCACTAAAGAACGGCGCTGCAGGGCCATTGACAGGTGTGCCGATTGCGCACAAGGACATTTTCTGTACCAGGGGCGTCAAGACCAGCTGCGGCTCGAAAATGCTGGATAACTTTATTTCGCCTTATGACGCTACTGTGGTCAGCAAATTCAAACAGGCCGGTGTAGTTACCCTGGGTAAAACCAATATGGATGAATTCGCCATGGGCTCATCCAGTGAAACCAGTTTCTACGGTCCGGTAAGAAATCCCTGGAACATTGATACCGTGCCTGGCGGTTCTTCAGGCGGTTCCGCGGCAGCGGTTGCATCACGTCTTGCACCGGCAGCAACGGGTACGGATACCGGCGGCTCGATTCGACAGCCTGCGGCCATGTGCGGAATAACCGGTTTGAAGCCGACATACGGACTGGTTTCACGTTATGGCATGATCGCTTTTGCTTCCAGCCTCGACCAGGGCGGTCCAATGGCGCAAACGGCGGAAGATTGTGCCTTGATGCTGAATGTCATGGCCGGTTTTGATGAAAAAGATTCAACCAGTCTTGAAATGGGAATACCGGATTACAGTGCCGGGCTGGACCATTCGATTGAAGGATTGCGCATCGGCCTGCCGAGGGAATATTTTGATGCAGGGCTTGATAAGAATGTAAAAGCTGTTATTCAGGGGGCGCTGGATCAATACCGTGAGTTGGGTGCAGAACTGGTCGAAATTGATCTGCCTAATTCCGGCTTGTCTGTACCGGTCTACTACGTGGTTGCACCCGCAGAATGTTCGGCCAACCTGTCACGTTTTGACGGCGTGCGCTACGGCTATCGCTGCGAAGACCCGCAAGACCTCTACGATTTATATACACGCTCGCGTGGTGAAGGTTTCGGCGCTGAGGTAAAACGCCGCATCATGGTAGGTACTTATGCCTTATCTGCCGGGTACTACGATGCCTACTATCTGAAAGCGCAGCAATTGCGGCATTTGATCAGCGATGATTTCAGGGAAGCGTTCAACAATGTTGATGTCATCATGGGCCCTGCGTCACCGGGCCCTGCATTCAACCTCGGTGAGAAGGTAGAAGATCCAATTTCAATGTACCTGTCCGATATCTACACCATCGCCGTCAACCTGGCCGGGCTGCCGGGCATGTCAGTGCCTGCAGGATTTGTCGATGGCAAGCCTGTTGGATTGCAGATAATCGGCAACTATTTCGAAGAAAGCCGCCTGCTGAATGTTGCACATCAATACCAGCAACACACCGACTGGCATCGGCAAATACCGAATAATTACAAATAACCGCAGAGGCGCGGAGACGCAGAGGAAAATCATGTGTTGGTGCAGGGATTTTATTAAACGTACTAAAGGGTGAGCATTATTCAGAAAAAAATTTACACGGGTAGTTTTTTTCAGCAATAGGATGGTTATTGAATGGTATTGAATAAAAAATTTTTCTCTGCGCCTCAGCGCCTCTGCGGTAAATTAATAAAATGAATTACGAAGCTGTTATTGGTCTGGAAATACACGTCCAGTTGGCAACGAAGTCGAAAATCTTTTCGGCTGCGAGTACTGCCTATGGGGCCGAGCCAAATACACAGGCCTGTGCTGTTGATGTGGCGCTGCCGGGCGTGCTGCCGGTACTGAATAAAGAAGCCGTACATATGGCCACTAAATTCGGTCTGGCAATAGCGGCCGAGGTTGCACACCGCTCCGTGTTTGCGCGAAAGAATTATTTTTATCCGGATCTGCCCAAGGGCTACCAGATCAGCCAGTTCGAGTTGCCGATCGTGGGCAAGGGGCATATCGATATTGAAGATGAAAACGGTGAAACCAGGCGTATCGGCGTTACCCGTGCCCACCTGGAGGAAGATGCAGGCAAGTCATTGCACGAAGATTTTGCCGGTATGACAGGCATCGATTTAAACCGTGCCGGCACACCTTTACTTGAAGTGGTATCGGAGCCTGATTTGCGCTCAGCCGCCGAGGCCGTCGCCTATATGAAGAAGATGCATTCGTTAGTGCGTTATCTCGAGATCTGCGACGGCAACATGCAGGAAGGTTCATTCCGTTGCGATGCCAATGTTTCGGTGCGTCCCAGGGGTCAGCAGGAATTCGGTACCCGGGCCGAGATCAAGAATATCAATTCATTCCGTTTTGTTGAACGCGCTATCAATCATGAAATCGAACGCCAGATCGACCTGATCGATGATGGCGGTGAAGTCGTACAGGAAACGCGTTTGTACGACTCAGCCAGGGATGAAACACGCTCCATGCGCAGCAAGGAAGAAGCCAATGATTACCGTTATTTCCCCGATCCCGATCTGCTGCCGGTTGTTATCGATGATGCCTATCTTGAGCAGGTTAGACAGGAGCTGCCTGAGCTGCCTGAGCAGAAGAAACAGCGCTACATGGAAGAATTTGATCTGTCTGCATACGATGCCGGCGTGCTCACCAGTTCACGGGAGCTGGCTGATTATTTTGAAGCTGTGGCGACAAAAACAGGCGATGCCAAGTTGTCAGCTAACTGGGTAAGCGGCGAGCTGGCTGCACGGCTTAACAGGGAAGAGCTTGAAATCGGTGAATCGAAAGTGGCAGCGGCCGCTTATGCTGAATTGATAACGCGTATCAAGGACAACACCATCTCGGGCAAAATTGCCAAGGATGTATTCGATGCCATGTGGAACGGCGAGGGCAGTGCCGATGAGATCATCGAGAGCAAGGGTCTGAAACAGATTACGGATAGCGGGGCAATCGAAGCCATGGTTGATGAAGTTATCGCCAACAACCCCGGGCAGTTTGAGCAACTGAAGGGCGGCAAGGACAAACTGATGGGTTTCTTTGTCGGTCAGGTAATGAAAGCATCCAGAGGCAAAGCCAATCCGGTGCAGGTGAATGAACTGATGCGCAAAAAACTGGATAGTTAGCCACAGAGCCACAGAGTACGCAGAGGTTTATAAGTTTTATTCAACGCAAA
>DAOWLL010000013.1 GCA_030641945.1 Gammaproteobacteria bacterium
CGCTTATGCAGGCCTACATCTGACCTAAACCATAGCGACCCCGCAACACACATAAAACATTTGCGTTTATTAGCGTGGGGCCGTGTAACGGCAGGCGGACTAACAAAATCTTTGCGCACTTTGCGCCTCAGCGTCTTTGCGTTGAAATTATTAAAGCAGGAACACTGTTGCCAGGCCGAGGAAGACAAACAGGCCGACAATGTCGGTTACGGTGGTAACGACGACGCTGCCCGCGATTGCAGGATCGATGCCTAATTTTCTGAGTATCAACGGAATAGCGGCACCGGAAAAAGCGGCGACGACCAGGTTGATGATCATTGCGGCTGCGATGACGAAGCCTATATTGGTTTCCTTGAACCATAAGATGGCTATGCCACCTACAACCAGCGCCCAGATGATTCCGTTGAACAAGCCTACGATGAGTTCCTTTGATATTAGCCAGTTGCGATTCTGCCGGCTGACCTGACCCAGTGCCAGGCCGCGGGTGACCAGTGTCAGTGTCTGTGTGCCGGCAATGCCCCCCATGCTGGCGACAATATTCATTAACACGGCAATAGCAACCACTTTCTCCAGAGTGCCTTCAAAATTTGACACTACCCATGATGCCATGAACGCTGTCATCAGATTGATTCCCAGCCATAGCGCACGTCGACGTGCGCTTGGTACAACGGGTGCGAACAGATCTTCTTCTTCGTTCAGACCGGCCATGCCCATAACCGAGTGATCGCCTTCATCGCGAATAACGTCAACAACATCGTCGATTGTGATTCGGCCAAGCAGTCTCATCTGTTCGTCTACAACAGGCGCGGATAACAGGTCATTGTCTTCGAATATCCTGGCGACGCTATCATCTTCAGTGTCGGCTGGAATGGCCTCGATGTCACGGCTCATGACATCAGCAACATATGACTGCGGGTCGGATGTGAGTAATGTCGTTAGCGGCAGTACGCCAATGTACCTGTTATCGCGGGTGGTGACGATAAGGTTGTCGGTATTGTTGGGCAACTCACCCAGGTGTTGAAGGTAACGCAATACAACTTCAAGTGTGACCTCCGAACGCACTGTGATGGTGTCGGTGTTCATCAAACCGCCGGCACTGTCCTCCGGGTAGGAAAGAACTGCTTCCAGGCGTTTTCTGTGCTGTGTATCTAAAGATGTAAGAACTTCGCCGGTAACCTTGTCCGGCAGTGACTGTATAAAGTCAGCCAGATCATCGACGTCCATGCCCTCGGTAGCATGGACCAGGTCCTCAAGCGGCATGTCGCGAATCAGCGTAGCACGGACTTCATCACCAACTTCGAGCAGTACCTCACCTTCTTTATCGTGGTTAACGAGGTCCCATAAAAGGTTGCGTTCGCTATAGGGCAGGGATTCAAGCAGGTCAGCTATTTCAGCCGGGCTCAGTTCGTTGAGCATGCGGCGTGCATGCTGCATAGCGCCCGTCTCAAGGGCTTTGGACAGGGCCTTGAGCTGTGACTCGGTTTTTTCGACGGGGTCATTGTCTGTCATGATTAACCAGCATTCGATTGCTGTTAGCGCATCCATTCAGCGGTGCGCTTGCCGCAGAAGTTTAGCCCGCATATTACATGAGAACGCTCACAAATCCACTTAAGTACAAGAACGGGATTGAAATTTTTCGACTATTAGAAAAGTACACTATGTACCCAACAACGCTATGCAGTTTTTGGAAAAATTTCAGCGGCCACTTTGCCCGATTGACCTGTAACCATAGCTATGGCTATGCCCATTGTTTGATTTTCATGGGGCCAATCGAACTTGTGGCTCACTGACTGATTTTATAAAATATACCCCATTGCCTGCATTCTCATGCAATATGCGGGCTAGCATGCCGCTGCATGTTTCAGAATAAAAGCAGGGAGCTAACCCGCCTGTTGCACGAAGGCGGACACGGAATGCTCGTTAGTGATTATTAGTTGAGTCATATTCAGCAAAATGAACGGGTTAAATCCTGTTGCAGCTTGCCCCTGAAATCCAGATCGTTCGTGCAATAGGCGGGCTAACTGTTTAGCTTGTCTACGAGCGATTCGATTTGGTATAAATCGTGGCTGCCCATGATTTTCCGTACCTTGGTGCGCAGCTTGCCGAGATTGCTGTTATTGATAATATGCTTGATTTCAAGAATGGCATTGGCCTGTACGCTGAAGTAATCCAGACCCATGCCAAGCAGCAGGCGTGTGTATTTTGGATCGCTCGCCATTTCACCACACAATGAGACAGGCACTTTAGCCTTTTTGCCGGCATCGATTGTGATCTTGACCAGTTGCAGGACAGCGGGGTGTAGCGGATTATACAAATAGTTGACCTCGTCATCGATACGATCAATCGCAAGCGTGTACTGGATCAGGTCATTGGTTCCGATTGAAAGGAAGTCCAGTCGATGGGCAAATATATCCGCGGATAATGCAGCTGCCGGGACCTCGATCATGGCGCCGATTTCGATTTTGTCATTGAAACGTACCTTGCGTTGACGCAGCTCATCACGGGCATGTTCCAGCAATACAGATACCTGTTCCAGTTCATGGATGCTGGTCATCATTGGTATCATCATTTTGACATCGCCATAGGCGGCCACCCGCATGATGGCGCATAACTGGTGTATAAAAATCTCAGGTTCTTTCAGGCATCGTCTGATTGCACGTAAACCCATTGCAGGATTGTGTGCCATCGGCCCTTGCCCCAGGGATTCCTGTATTTCTTTATCGGCACCGAGGTCGAGAGTGCGAATGGTTAATGGTTTGCCTTTAAGGCGGAATAATGCGCGTTTATATGTTTTGAACTGTGTTTCTTCATCGACTAACTGGTTGTTCTCCATAAACAACATTTCAGTTCGGTATAAACCAACTCCGGTATTGTCAAACTGCTTCAGTTTGCGGATGTCCTCCGGCCGGTCGATGTTGGCCTGTAAAAGAATGTGTACGCCGTCTTTTGTTATAGCAGGCTTGTTTATCAGCTGATTGAGCCGTTGTTGACGTTCTACATTCGATTGCCGCAGTTTTCTATAATGTTTCAGTGAGCGCGCATCGGGCTCACCTATAACTACGCCATAGTGTCCATCTATAATTATCTGTTCAGTTGGATGTATTAACTGGCGTGCATTGTGAACACCGACAATGGCAGGGATGCCGAGATTTCTTGCCAGTATCGCGGTGTGGGACAGGGGGCCGCCAAATTCGGTAACGAACCCGGCCACTTTTTGATGTTGCATCATCAGTGTATCCGCGGGTGTAAGATCATCGGATATAATGATGCGGCCTTTGAGTTTTACTGGTTCCGCCTTTGACTCCGGTTTTTTTGCCAGGCAGTGTTGAATTCTTTGCACCACATGGATCACATCATCCTTTCGTGTTCTGAGGTATGAGTCCTCCATTTCATCGAAGACCTGTACCAGCCGTTCACATTGGACCTGTAGCGCCCATTCGGCATTGCAGGAAAACTCCCTGATTATCGCAGCTGCGCCGTCATCAAATGCCGGGTCTTCCATCATCAGCAAGTGGGAATCGATAAACACCAGGATGTCTTCCGGCGTGTCTGCTGCAATCTTGTTTTTTATTTCATGCAACTGTTCACTGGCGTCATGGACAGCTTGTTGCAGTCTCTCTATCTCTTTACGATGATATTTGGCGGGTACATTGTATTCAGTTGCTTCTGTAGTGGCGCGAACGTATATATAGGCATTGCCTATAGCGATGCCGCGCGAAACACCTATACCATTAAGAATTATGCTCAAATGTTATTTCTCGTCTGCGCCATTCTTTATTCGTTTTCATCGAATCGGTCGTTTATCAATCGTTCAAGAGCGTTCAGGCTGTTCTCAGCATCACCACCTTCGGCGTGAATGGTTATGGTTGAGCCTTTGCTGGCTGCCAGCATCATAACGCCCATAATACTCTTGGCGTTTACGCGCCGCGAGTCTTTCTGAATATCAATTTCGCTGTGAAAGCTGGTGGCGAGTTTTACAAATTTGGCCGCTGCGCGGGCATGCATGCCAAGTTTGTTAATGATCTCTACGTTGCGGCTGGCTTCCATGTTTAACCTGTCCTTGATGTGATGCCATGTTTACCACCCTCAATAGCCACATCTTTCAACTCTGCCAGAGGGAGTGATCTGTAATTCATGATGCGGATAAGCATGGGTAAATTAAGCCCGCTAATGAGAGTCCTGTTTTTATTATCAAGAAATTCATTAGCAATATTGCACGGTGTGCTGCCATAGCTGTCAGTAAGAATAAGCAGGCCTTCGTCGGTAGACAGGTTGGCCAGTGTGCTGGCTACCTGGTGTTTCATCTTGTCAATATCTGCATCCATGGGTATTTCAACGCAAGCAGTATTATATAACTCGTCGTTGAGGATCGAGCTTGTGATCATCAGCATATCATTGCCAATATTCTTATGTGTGACCAGTAACAGTGCGACGCTCATGATTGTATGCTTAATCAAGTTCTCTGTGGCGTATGGATACCGTGTCAATCTCGTTGCTTAAATCCTCGCATAATTGCTGGGCGATATACACCGATCTGTGCTGTCCGCCCGTGCAGCCTATGGATATTGTCAGGTAGTAGCGGTTCTGTTGCTCGAATTTTGGTATCCAGGTTTGTAAAAAGCCTCGAATATAATCCAGCATCTGCGTCACTTCTGCATGGTTCTGCAGAAAATCGATGACTTCTGCATCGAGGCCGGTCAGTGGGCGCAGATGATGTTCCCAGTGAGGGTTGGGCAGGCAACGCACATCGAACACAAAATCTGAATCTGTTGGCGTGCCATGTTTGAATCCAAATGACTGGAATAACACTGACAGGCTGTTTTTTTTCTCACGCCTTACTATCCGGTCCTTGATTAGCTCACGTAATTGATGAATATTCGTGAATGTCGTATCGATAAAAAGATCGGATCCTGCAGCGATATCGCTGAGCAGGCTTCTTTCGACTTCTATGGCTTCTGCTAATGGCAGCCCATTACGTGTTAAAGGGTGTCGTCGGCGAGTATCGCTGAAGCGTTTTATCAAGGTGCTCAGTTCGGCCTGCAGATATATCACCTCAATATTGATGTCCAGCTCTCGTAAGGGTTTGATGATTTCAGAGAAGCGTCGAAGGTCACTCGAATCACTGCGTGCATCTATGCCAACGGCGATGTTCTCATAAGGCTGAATGGTTCTGTTCATAACACGTTGAACAAAATCGGGCAGCAAGCCCAGGGGCATGTTGTCGATGCAATAATAGTCTTCATCTTCAAGTGTGTGCAGGGCTACAGTTTTGCCGGAGCCTGATAGACCGCTAATGATGACCAGTTTCATGGAGAACTATGGTGATTGGTTGTTAATGGCGTGTTGCTGGAGTTCTATGAATTTTTGCGTCGCATTATTGCCTGATGTGCTCAGGATGTGGTTTCGTACGGCTGCTTCAACCAGTACCGCGATATTTCTGCCAGGTGCAACGGGTATCAGTATTTGTGGTATGTCGACCCCCATGATTGTACGAATTTCTCTTCCGCCCTGCAGTCGATCCAGTTGTGTGTATTCTTTTTCGCTAAGACGCTTGAGATGGATGATCAGTCGAAGGTACTTATTTAATTTTAGTGCGTTATCGCCATACATGTCGCGTATATTTAATACACCGAGTCCTCGTACTTCCATGAAGTCCTTGAGAACACCGGGGCTTCTACCATCAAGGATGTCAGGTCCTGTGCGGGTAAATTCGGGTGCGTCGTCAGCGATCAGGCGATGTCCTCTGGAAATAAGTGCAAGTGCAAGCTCGCTTTTACCAACACTGCTTTCACCGGTTATGAGCATGCCGGTACCAAGAACTTCCATGAAAACGCCATGCACAACCTCTTTCTCGGAGAATATGTCGTGTAGATAGAAGCGCGCAGTATCAACAAATTCGTTACTGTCTGTTTTACAGCTTAATAATGGCGTGTGGAATTTATTGGCGTAGCCGATCAGCATTTCAGGCACGGGTATGCCGTCAGTCATTATGATTGCCACCGGGTGAACAGAAAAAATTTCATTTAGCATATTGTTGCGAAAGTTTTCTTCAAGTCCCTGCAGGTATTCGCATTCGGTTTTGCCGATGACCTGGATAAGGTTTTTATGAACCAGGTTGAGGTGCCCGACTAATGTTGCATGCTGGCTTACGTTGATTTCGTGTAATGGAAGATCGGGGTCTTCCTGTCCAGCCACCCAGTTGAATTCAATCTGGCTGGATAGATGGACTATGATGGATTCAGCAGACAGGACTTCGGTCATGACGCCTGACTTGTAATGTGCCAGCCTGTAAGTCTGTCGTAAAGTTCCTTGGATGTGCCAGTTGAACGCAGGTTGTGGCACAGTGCTTCATCGCTGAAGCAACTGGCGAGGCTGGAGAGGATCTCCAGGTGCTCATCTGTGAAGTGCTCAGGCACCATGAGCGCAAATAGCAGGTCAGTGGGTTTGTTGTCAGGACTGTCGAAGTCGATGCCGTTTTCAATCTTAATGAATGCACCAATGGCCTCGTCGCTGCTGCTGGTGCGAGTATGGGGTATGGCAACGCCGTGCCCCAGGCTTGTTGAGCCCAGTTTTTCCCGCTCGGTCAGGTGCTGAAAAATATCGAAAGCATCTGCTTTCGCAGATGCTTTCGCAAGCAGCTCAGCGAGTAACTCAAGGGCTCTTTTTTTGCTGCTCACATTAGCATTGCAAACAACGGAGTCCTTACTGATCAGCTGTGTAAGTTTCATCAGGATAGAGGTATTTCACTCTGTTTGTGGTGTAAATGGTTCTTAAGCTTTTCCTTGTGTTTCTTGACCTGGCGGTCAAGTTTGTCAACGAGTGCGTCAATGGCTGCATACATGTCTGATTCGTTGGCTTCAGCAAATATATCATTGCCACTCATATGTACAGTAGCTTCAGCTTTATGGGTAACATTTTCAAGACTCAGGATAACGTGAGTATTGCTGACTTTGTCAAAGTGACGTTCTAACTTTCCCATCTTTTCATTGACATAGTTTCTTAAAGAATCTGTGACATCAACGTGGTGACCAGTCAGATTAATTTGCATATTTCTCTCCGAAATTGGCCTCAAACAAGACTCTTTCTCTCATTTGAGGGTGGAATGGACATCGCCTCTCTGTATTTTGCCACAGTTCGGCGAGCAACATTAATGCCTTCCTTGACCAGGAAGGCAGAAATCTTGTTATCGCTCATCGGTTTTCTCGGGTTTTCGTTTTCAATGAGCTTTTTCACCATGGCGCGTATAGCAGTGGCTGAACATTCGCCGCCATCTGCTGTACTGACATGGCTGGAAAAAAAGAATTTGAATTCAAATACACCGCGTGGTGTATGCATATATTTTTGCGTGGTAACACGGGAAATGGTGGACTCGTGCATCTCGAGTTCTTCTGCAATATCGCGCAGTACCATGGGCTTCATGCCTTCATCGCCATAATCAAGAAACAGACGCTGCCGATTAACAATCGCCTTGCCGACACGAAGCAGGGTGTCGCTGCGGCTTTGCAGGCTTTTCAGGAACCAGCGCGCTTCCTGCATGCTGTTTCTTAAATAGCTGTTGTCCTTGCCCCGACCTGACTTTTTGACATATCCAGCGTAGAGCGGGTTGATTCTTATCCTGGGTGCTGCTTCCGGATTTAATGTAACGAGCCATTCGTCATTAACCTTGCGTACATATATATCAGGAATGATGTATTCCGCACGATTCGGCGAGATGGTGGAACCGGGTTTCGGATTCAATGACTGGATGAATGAGATCAGCTCCTGCAGCTTCTCTTCGGATAAACGCGTTGACTTGAGCAGGCGTGCATAATCACGGTTGCCGATTTGTTCCAGGTGATCACGTATCAGCATACGCGTATCGGCAAGTCCCGCAGTGCTTTCGTCAAATTGCTCGAGCTGTAGCAGCAGGCATTCTTTCAGGTCACGTGCCGCCACGCCAAGCGGGTCAAAGCGTTGAATCAGGTGCATTACTGCCTCTACCTCGTCGAGCTCAATATCGAGTTCATCAACCAGTCCGGCACGGATATCCTCCACGCTTTCTGTAAGGTAGCCATCATCATTGATTGCATCAATAATAGCGATGCCGATAGCGAAATCGGTATCACTGGTAGACATGTTCCTGAGCTGCCAGAGCAGATGCTCTGCAAGTGTATCGCCCTCGATACTCTGATTTTCAAGATAATCGCTTATATTCTCACCAGATGAGGACTGTGCTGCGTTGCTGATACCCGCAGTTGCGACATCGTAAATATCTTCCCATTCGCTGTCGACGGGCAGTTCATCGGGCAGGTCCTGGGTTCTCTCCAGGTCCAGTTGCGCATCCTGTTGGGTGAGTTCAGCTTCACTCTTTTCTTGCGGTTCCCGCTCGCTGCCAGGGCTTTCTTCATCCATCTCCAGCATGGGGTTCTCTTCCAGGGTCTGCTGAATTTCTGTCTGAAGATCCATGGTCGACAGTTGCAGCAGGCGGATTGCCTGTTGCAGCTGGGGTGTCATCGTCAGATGCTGGCCGAGTTTTAGCTGAAGGGACGGTTTCATACTGAGTAATAAAGGTGGACTCAACTGATCTGCTAAGGCTTCCGTTAATGATTCTCAGAAACCCCTGCGGATTTGTTATGCCCCGATCCGTTTCCGGGTTTGTCTCCTGTGTCTGTGGCTCTTTTAAGCGTTATCTATATCTATTTATAGTCGAAAATCATGGCCTAGATAGACTTCACGTACTTGATCATTTCCGAGAATCTCATCAGGCTGCCCATGAGCGATGATCTTACCATCGCTTAATATATAAGCGCGATGGCATATACCAAGGGTCTCACGTACATTATGGTCGGTGATGAGGATGCCGATATTGAGGCTGATCAAGTGTTCAATGCTTTTCTGGATATCGATGACCGAGATTGGGTCAACACCGGCAAAAGGTTCATCCAGCAGGATAAATGCGGGTTTCGAGGCGAGCGCACGGGCGATTTCTACGCGTCGGCGTTCACCGCCCGAGAGGCTCATGCCAATGCTTTCTCGAATATGTTCGATTTGCAGTTCTTCGAGCAGCATCTGTAACTGCTCCTGACGATCCTGCCGGCTGATTTTTTGTGCCTCCAGAATAGCCATAATGTTGTCTTCGACTGACAGTTTTCTGAATACCGAGGCTTCCTGGGGCAGGTAACCGACACCACGCTGGGCGCGTGCGTGCAGGGGGAGGTGGGTTATATTGTTGCCGTCCAGAAAAATATTGCCTTCGTCAGCCCTTACCAGGCCAACCATCATGTAAAAGCAGGTGGTCTTGCCCGCACCATTTGGACCCAGCAAGCCGACAACTTCACCGCTGTTAACACTGAGAGAAGCATCGTTCACAACAGTGCGCGATTTATAACGCTTGACCAGGTTTTCAGCGCGCAGTTCCGGCATGATTTACGGCTTCTTGATCTTTTCTGGTGTGATGGTGATGTTGACACGCTTGTCTGCTTTTTCATCACCAGCAATAACAACCTCATGGATGGTGTCGTATATGATCTGGTCGCTTTCCATGACAGAGCCAGCCTGTTCCAGGCGCGCCTTATCAGTCAGGATAAGCCTGTTATTATCGGCCTGGTATTCCATCTGCATACTTTGAGCATTTATATAATTACCATCGTCTGATAACTGGCGATAGGTTGCTGGTGAACCTGTGACTGTAATATTTTTAAGCAGCTTGTCCTTCTGTACAGCAATTACTTTGTCGCCGGTCAGTTCAAGATCGTTCTGAGTCACGCGAACATTACCCGTGTACTGACTGATGCCGCTCTGGATTTCATATTTCATGTAATCGGCGTAAATATTTACCGGGGCGTTGGCTTTTAACGCAGGCTTGTTCTCGGCAATAGCTGTCATTGCGAGGGCGCAAAGCGAAAACATTAAGATTGAAGCCTTAATTTTTAACATAGATTCCGTTAACACCGGCAAGTAATTCCAGCTTGCCGGAGATATTATTGAATACCATTCCGTTCGACTTTAATGATAGTGCGCCCTGGGTGATATTAACCTGTTTGTCACTGTGAGCTATTTGCGTTTTTGTATTAAAACGCATTTTGCTGGTTTTAAGCTGCAGCGGGTTGTCAGAGTGTTTTTGCAGCATGACCACATCGTCATTGAGTGTGACCCAGGTATTGTCATCATCGATTTTGCCACGTCTGGCACTAATTACCCATGCGTCGTCATCCCTGTTAATGTTAAATACAGGTTTAGTGATTTCAGATTCACCAGTGTCATTGAAATGCTCCATAAGATGGGCTGTCATTGTGTAATAGGGTTGCCCCTCTTTATTCATTGATATCATGGTGAAATCTTTTGCATATGCGTCAACAAAATGTGGGTCTTCTGTCGTGACTGGTGCTTCATCTGGGTCTTCCAATACGCTCCAGATGCCAATCAAGGCAATAATTATTAAAGTTACTAGTGTGAACTGTGTTTTCACTTCGGAATGTATAAATAAGATTCCAGTGTTTGTGTTAACAGACCCCTGGCTTCGAGGATAAGTTCACACACATCGCGCACTGCGCCCTGACCACCTTTGTTTTGAGTAATCCAGTGCGCATGCTTTTTTACATAGGGGTGCGCGTCCTGTACTGCAATGGCAAAGCCGACACGCGTCATAATAGGCAGATCTACGACGTCATCACCAACATAGGCCACCTGTTCAGTTTCAAGCCCGATATCGTCCATTAATGCCTGGTACGCTGGGATTTTATCCCGGTAGCCCTGGTAGATGCGATCAATACCCAGGTCTTTCATGCGGTGTTCAACTACATTGGATTTCCGTCCCGTGATAATGGCTGCGGTAACTCCGCCTTCCTGCAGCATGCGCATACCATGGCCATCGAGTGAATTAAAAGCCTTGTACTCCTGGCCATCATCGCCCATAAATAGACTGCCGTCTGTCATCACGCCATCGACATCAAATATGACGAGTTCAATTTTTTTTGCTTTATCTAATATGTCCTGCATACAAACCAACTAATAGTTAATAGTGAATAACGAATAACGAATAATGGGGAAGTTCTCAAATGCATTTCGTTATTCACTATTCGTTGTTTTTACATTACGCCGGCGCGAAGCAGATCATGCATGTTCAATGCTCCGATCAGGTGGTTGTCGCTATCCGTGACCAGGGCGCCATTGATCTTGTGATCTTCCATCAGTTTGAGTACTTCGGCAGCGAGGTCATGTGCGTCAACGGTTTTACAGTCCCTGGTCATTACCTGGTCAATTGGTGTCTGCTGCAGGTCGATGTTCTTGTCCAGGGTTCTGCGCAGGTCGCCATCAGTGTAAATGCCTAGCACCTTGTTGTCATTGTCAACAATTGCGGTCATGCCCATGCCTTTGCTGCTCATCTCCAGCAGCGCTTCGGAGATAGATGCATCGGCTGCGACGTGCGGCATATCGTCACCGGTATGCATGATGTCAGAGACATGCAGCAGCAGGCGACGGCCCAGGCTGCCGCCCGGGTGCGAGAGTGCAAAATCTTCTTCAGTAAAGCCGCGAGCTTCCAGCAAGGCTACCGCCAGTGCATCGCCCATGACCAGGGCAACGGTTGTGCTGGAGGTAGGTGCAAGTCCCAGCGGGCAGGCCTCGTTTTCGACACTGACATTAAGGTTGATGGTGGCCTCGGTTGCCATGGCTGAGCCGGAATTGCCGGTCATGCTAATAAAAGGCACACCCAGACGCTTGATGATGGGCACAATCGTGAGAATTTCCGTGGTATTGCCCGAATTTGATAATGCAAGGACGACATCCTTTGAAGTGATCATACCCAGGTCGCCATGGCTGGCTTCACCAGGATGTACAAAAAAAGCCGGGCTTCCCGTACTTGCCAGGGTGGCAGCAATCTTGCCGGCGATGTGCCCTGACTTGCCCATGCCGGTGACAACTATCCTGCCTTCACAGTTGAGCAACAGTTCGCAGGCACGGGCAAAGCTGTCATCAATTCTGCCTTTCAGCGCGTTCACCGAGGCAAGTTCGGTTTCGATGACAGCTAGCCCCAGCTTTTTAAAATCCGTTTGCGTCATATAGATCTGACTCGGTGTTATTTAAGCTCAGTGAAATAAAGTAATACCTGGTAGCCAACAAAGCAGGTGAGAAGAATCGCACCTTCGATGCGGTTGATGCGGCCATGGCCTCTAAATCCATAGGCCATTATCACCAGTGCTATGGTCAATATAAAAACAACAGGAACATCACGATCAAGAACACCGGCGTCCAGTGTTGATGGGTATATTAGACCGGGAATGCCCATGACGGCCAGCGTATTGAACATATTGGAACCGACAACATTGCCAATAGCAATATCATGCTCGTTTTTCAGTGCGCCTGCGATTGAGGCAGCGAGTTCGGGCAGGCTGGTGCCGATAGCAACGATGGTGAGTCCTATCAGCAAGTCGCTGACACCAAATTCAGTCGCAATTTGAACGGCACCCCAGACCAGGATCTTTGAACTGATAACCAGTGCGACAAGGCCAACCAAAAGACAGAATATGGCGAACTGTGTTGACATCGGCCTGGGCAGTTCCTTCTCAAATTCTTCATACATCGGATCATCAGTTCTGTTGAGCATGGCCTGTCGTGTTACCCACCACATCAGCAACAGTACGCTGGTTGTCAGGATCAGGCCGTCAGTACGCCCCAGGTGGTTATCCTGTATCACCAGCAGCATCAACAGCATAGCGCCCAGCAGCATGGGCAGCTCTTTTCTGAGGATGCGTGAATGTACATCCAGCGGCGTAATCAGCGCAGCCATTCCCAGCACCAGTGTGATATTGGCAATATTGGAGCCGATAGCATTGCCGACAGCCAGACCCGGGCTCGCATCAGCTGAAGCAATGACGGCGACCAGCATCTCCGGTGCTGAAGTGCCAAAACCGACAATGGTGAGGCCGATAATTAAAGGAGAAATATTTAAATTGCGCGCAGTGGCCGCGGCGCCACAGATGAACCTGTCGGCACTCCATATAAGCAGCAGAAATCCGGCAATGATGGCGGCAATGTTGTACAGCATATTTATTGATTGTGTAACGAGTGGTGAAGGTTACGCTAATATGCACAGGAATCAAATCATAGAATATAGGGCGATTGCTGCATGTAACTGATGCATAAGCCGGTACAAGCGCATACAATACCCGCCCAGATAAGAAAAATACTAGCTGACACTCACCAGGCACCCAAGGGACCCGACTTGAGCGAAACTTTCATCAAAATCCGCGGAATCGCATTTAGCCGTGGCGAGCCCATGATAATTGATCGTATCGACATGGA
>DAOWLL010000152.1 GCA_030641945.1 Gammaproteobacteria bacterium
GTATTAATAACGTTTATACGGGCAGACCGAGCTTTTTTAGAATGGAAATCAGGCGGTCCTTGCTTAGTTCTCCCATGATTGTGTGGGTAACTTTACCGTTCTTGTCTATAATTGCGCTGAACGGCAGGCCGCCAATGCTGTTGCCGTATTTTTGTGCCAGCTCAATGGCTTCCATTTCACCGGCCAGGATGGGATAGTTCATCGCCATTTCGTTGGCAAACTCCCTGACGTCTTCTTCGTTGTCGACAGCAACGCCGATGATCTGGAATCCACGGTTTTCCAGTTCCTGCTGGACTTCGATGAAGCCGGGTATCTCTTCCAGGCAGGGCGGACACCAGGTGGCCCAGAAATTCAGCAGCACGACCTGGCCGTCCCAGTCTTTGATATTTCGAACATTGCCCTCGATATCCATCATGGCGAATTCAGGGCGTATTTTTCCGATAACGGGGCTGGCTGTTTCAGGTGCAGAAACGGAAGCCGTGTCTGTTGCCAGGTAGCGCTGCAGGGCAAAGCCGGAAGCGCCGGCGATAGTTGTCGCCACTATAAATATCAGTACGTTTTTCATCGTATAAAGCTTGAGTTCATTTTAGTGTGTGTATTAATTCAGCGCCTGTTTTACATGGGCGCTGAATTTGTCAGCGGGTACATAGCCGACCACACGGAAGTTTTTACGTTCGTTTCCGTTTTTATCAAAGAACATAATCGATGGCGGGCCGATGATGCCGAAATGTTTGTACAGGGCCTTGTCCAGTTCATCGTTGGCTGTCACGTCAGCCTGTAACAGTACTGTATCGGCAAGCGCCTGCTGAACGCCAGCATCGGTAAAGGTCAACACTTCCATCTCCTTGCAGGAGACGCACCAGTCAGCATAGAAATCGAGCATGACGGTTTTGCCTTGCGACCTGGCTTCAGCCAGTGCGGCATTTAAACCATCGACACCCTTGATTTGTTTGAATGGCAAGTGGGCTGCCTGTTCAGAACCGGTTCCGCCTGAAATGGCGATGCCCTTTAGTGGATGAAAAACGTCACGGCCGCCTGAAGCCAGGCCAATAATCAGGATAATGCCGTAAACCAGTAACAGCAGGCCAGTGCCTTTCCATAATTTACGCCAGCCTGATGCATCATCTGGCAGTGAGTCGATAGCGCCCATGTAAACCGCCGAAACAATCAATAAGGCTGCCCATAACGCCATGGTGAAAGCAGCAGGTGCCACGCGCTCCAGCATCCAGACACCGAGACCGAGCAGCATTACGCCGAAGACAGCTTTGACTGCATCCATCCAGGGACCGGCTTTCGGCAGTATTTTTCCGGCGGAGGCGCCGATCGCCAGCAGCGGTGTACCCATGCCCATGCTCAGGGAAAACAGCGCGAAGCCACCAAGTGCAGCATCGCCGGTTTCGGCGATATAGATCAATGCGCCGACCAGGGGCGCAGTCACGCACGGGCCAACAATCAAGGCGGACAAAAATCCCATGATGGCAACACCGGTGAGGGTGCCGCCTTGCTGACTGTTGCTGATTTGTGTGATCTTGCTCTGGATCGAGGCCGGCATCTGCAGTTCGTAGAAACCGAACATCGAGAACGACAGCGCGATAAATATGGCTACGAAGGTGCTAATAATCCAGGGGTTCTGGAACCAGGCCTGGATGTTCTCGCCTGAGAGGCCGACCAGTATCCCCACCACGGTATAGGTGAGCGCCATCGCCAGCACGTACACGAGTGACAGGGTGAAGGTGCTGCGCATGGTCTGGTTTTCACCCTGGCCGACAATGATGCCCATCAGTATCGGGATCATCGGGAATACGCACGGGGTCAGTGCCAGCAGCAGGCCGGCACCGAAAAATACCAGCAATGTTACCCAGGTGTTACCCTGTTTCAGGGTGTTCGCTATACGGTCCTGCTCGGAGACAACCTCCGCGCCGCCGGCTTGCTCCTGTGCTGCAGCTGCAGCACCAATAATTTCAGGCAGTCTTACAGAGATTTCACGTGTCTGTGGCGGGTAGCAGATTCCGGAAATCTCCGAGCAACCCTGGTACTTGACCTTGAAAACTGCATCATTGGCCCCATTAGTATTGGCAATGGGCAGTGATACTTCGGCTGAATCGTGATAAACATAAAGAAGCTTGTTGAAGATGGGGTCCTGTTTTTCTTCGCCGGGCTGTAACTGCAGGGGATGTGTATCAATTTTCTCGTTGGACGGGATGATGTTCATTTTGTCCTGGTAGAGATAATGGCCTTCGGCGATCACCCAGCGTGCTACAAAGCGGTTGCCTTCAATACCCGTGCTTAGCTGGAATGCGTCATCGACTTCAAGGATGTCGTCCTGTCCGCCTAGCCCGAGGTCATCGAACAGACTATCGACTGCTGATGCGGGTGAGACGAAGATAAAGGCCAGTACTGTAAAAAGGAGTGCCCGTAGTTTGGTTTGATGGTGCTTCATGGATATCTGTTTTATGACAAAGTATGGATTGTTAGACACAATTAGCCTGTGCGGTTCAGTGCCGGCAGGCAATTAGAGAACTGAATAATAACAGAGTAAAATCATTATGTTACGAATATGGCCTGTTCTTTTTATCGTTGTTCCACTGGTTGAATTATATCTCATTATAGAAGTTGGCAGTGTGATCGGTGCGCTGTGGACAGTATTGCTGGTGGTTTTGACAGCTGTCATCGGGGTTTCGCTGCTGCGAATCCAGGGTTTCAATACGCTCAACCGGGCTCGCCAGAACATGGAAATGGGCACCTTGCCTGCGATGGAAATGATGGAGGGCATGGTGCTGGCTGTTGGCGGTGCACTGCTGATTACACCCGGGTTTATCACCGATACACTTGGCTTTTTATGCCTGATACCGGCGACCCGCAGAGCGATGATCCGTTACCTTATGCAGCGCTCAAGCATTCATGGGCAGGGTTTCTACAGTCACGGGACGACGCATTACTCGCCTGGGCACAGGGATCATGGCCACAACGACCATGGACACCACAAGGGCAGAACCATAGAAGGTGAATTCCACCGCGACGACTGATGAGCTTTATTTTTTCTCCAGGCCCTTGTATATCTGACACTCGCCCCCATTATTTGCAACATTCATGAGTACAGGCAACGTTGAGAAACGGGATTAGCCTTGACTCTGATAATTTCGTCATTATTATTAGCACTCGCTTAGTTAGAGTGCTAATTTTTCAAGAGGATATAACACATGAATATACGTCCATTACACGACCGCGTTGTCGTCAAACGTACGGAAGAAGAGCGCACCAGTGCTGGTGGTATCGTGATTCCTGATTCTGCAGCTGAAAAACCACAAAAGGGTGAAGTTGTGGCTGTAGGGAATGGCAAGGTAACAGACAGCGGTGAAATGCGCGCACTGGATGTGAAAGTAGGTGATCAAGTTCTGTTTGGTAAATACTCCGGTACAGAAATCAAGATCGATGGTGAAGATGTTTTGATCATGAAAGAAGAAGACATCCTGGGTGTTCTTGCAGCGTAATTAATTAAACAGAGAGAGTTAAGAGGAAAAATAATGTCAGCTAAAGACGTAAGATTTGGTGATGACGCTCGTGGTCGTATGATCCATGGCGTTAACACACTGGCCAATGCGGTCAAAGTAACACTGGGCCCGAAAGGCCGTAACGTAGTACTGGAAAAAGCTTTCGGTGCTCCTACTGTCACCAAAGACGGTGTTTCAGTTGCCAAGGAAATCGAACTGGAAGACAAGTTCGAAAACATGGGTGCACAAATGGTGAAGGAAGTTTCTTCACAGACTTCAGATGTAGCTGGTGACGGTACAACGACTGCTACCGTTCTGGCACAGGGCATTGTTCGTGAAGGTATGAAATCTGTTTCTGCCGGAATGAACCCCATGGACCTGAAGCGTGGCATCGACAAGGCTGTGCTTGCAGCAGTCGACTCATTACAGAGCCAGTCAAATCCTTGTGACAGCAATGAAGCTATCGCACAGGTAGGTACAATCTCAGCAAACTCGGACAGCACAGTCGGTAACATCATTGCTGAAGCAATGGGCAAGGTTGGTAAAGAAGGTGTTATCACCGTTGAAGAAGGCACTTCACTGGAAGACGAACTGGATATCGTAGAAGGTATGCAGTTTGATCGCGGTTACCTGTCACCTTACTTCGTCAACAACCAGGACAATATGAGTGCGGAACTTGAAGATCCATACATCCTGTTGTTCGACAAGAAAATCTCCAACATTCGCGACCTGCTCCCCGTTCTGGAAAACGTTGCCAAGTCCGGCAAGCCATTACTGATCATTGCTGAAGACATAGAAGGTGAAGCATTGGCGACACTGGTTGTTAACAGCATGCGTGGTATCGTCAAGGTTGCAGCAGTTAAGGCTCCAGGATTCGGTGATCGCCGTAAAGCCATGCTGGAGGACCTCGCTGTTCTTACAGGCGCTACAGTTATTTCAGAAGAAGTTGGCCTGTCACTTGAAAAGGCCACACTGGATGATCTGGGTAATGCCAAGCGTATAACTGTCAGCAAGGAAAACACAATTATTGTTGATGGTGCAGGCCAGGCTGCTGACATTCAGGCACGTGTATCACAGATTCGTGTTCAGATCGAAGATGCAACTTCAGACTACGACCGTGAAAAACTGCAGGAACGTGTAGCCAAACTGGCTGGCGGTGTGGCGGTAATCAAGGTTGGTGCTGCAACTGAAGTTGAAATGAAAGAGAAGAAAGCCCGTGTTGAAGACGCGCTGCATGCAACGCGTGCTGCCGTTGAAGAAGGTATCGTACCTGGCGGTGGTGTTGCACTGATCCGTGCCTGTGCGGCTATCAAGGGTCTTAAAGGCGACAACCACGATCAGGACATCGGTATAACAATTGCCCTGCGTGCAATGGAAGATCCGTTGCGCCAGATCGTAGACAATGCAGGCGATGAAGCTTCTGTGGTACTTGCCAAGGTGGCAGAAGGTAAAGGTAACTTCGGTTACAACGCTGCAACCGGTGAGTATGGTGACATGGTTGCAATGGGTATTCTTGACCCAACCAAGGTAGCGCGCTCAGCACTGCAGAATGCATCGTCTGTTGCAGGCCTGCTCATCACCACAGAGTGCATGGTTGCAGAAATGCCGAAGGAAGAAGCCGGTGCACCTGATATGGGTGGCATGGGTGGCATGGGTGGAATGGGCGGCATGATGTAAGCTGCTCTTTCACGAGCCTTTAAATGAAAAGCCCCGTTGGCAACAACGGGGCTTTTTTTTGCTTTTTGTGCCACAGAGGCACAGAGAACACAGAGGTTTTAGCCGCCTGCCGCTACACGGCCCCCGCAAAAGACGCGAATGCTGTTGTGTGTAAATGGCTTCATTCAGGCTGCATATTAATATTTGCCAC
>DAOWLL010000036.1 GCA_030641945.1 Gammaproteobacteria bacterium
CTGAACATGGAGCCGTCAATTGGCGTTTTATGATATTTCTTCAGCTGGTCTTTATTAATACCAAAGCTGGAGACGATTTCCATCCAGCCATCATCAGTGAGCAGACGGACCAGGCTGGCTTCCACGCCGATGTTCCTGGTAAATACGTCTATAAAATCCGACAATAATTCATGGCGAGTTCGAGCGGCATTGATCGTGTTGCTGACTTTATACAGCGTTTCCAGTGAATCGATACTCCAGTTTGTGTCAATACTGTCCACGTAGAATGGCTGATGATCTGGATTATGAAACCTGGTTTTGGCTGTGAGCGGAAGTCCGCTTATCAGTCTTCCTGGGGAGGTGTGTAGCCCGGATCATTCGGGTTCATGAAAATGAACTGGTGTTTGCCGGGTTCGAGCTCAACGAAATCAAGTACAGTGTTATTGAGTAATTCTGCGCTGACAGGGGACACAACGATTTCAACGTCTTCCGAAGTGATTGAGATATCATCTTCTTTGCTGTCATCGAAGCCCATGCCATAGTGGATGCTGTTATCGTCATTTTTGCTTGCAGCAATACGTAAAGGCATGCCTTCGGACTTGCCTTGCCTGGCGGATAACTTTATCTGTTTGGCAGCTTCTTCAGTTACTGTAATCATGATCTATTTTTTCTGCTAGAAAGTTTGCACTGACGTACGAAGTCCACGAAACGTACAACCCAGTCATTGTTTCTGGTATTACGCTGGTGTGTGTAACAGGCGAGCATATTATTGCGAATATAGCCGTCATGCTCGCCGTCGATACCGCTACCGCGCAAAACCTGAAATGCGAATCTAGCACTTTTTGGCAGATTTAGAAATCGTGAATAGTGAAATTCGTGCGCAGCTATGGTTTGTCCGCTGGTCGCGGGCCATATTCCATCAGCTGTTTCGCGCAGTTGCACATAGCCGCGTCCCTGGGGCTTTAATTCCATTACAATGTCAGCGGGTATTGCGCCAACCATTTCGTGCTTTTCCTGATGCCACTCGATTGAGCGTGCAAGGTACATCAGGCCGCCGCATTCCGCGTATACGGGCAAACCATTGTCTATCGCCTGTGCCAGTTGCAGCCGGAAAGTTTTGTTGTTTTCAAGAGCGCTCATGTGTGTTTCGGGAAATCCGCCGCCAATGAAGAGGCCGTCCAGCCGGGGCAGGGCAGTATCTACCAGGTTGTCAATGCGTATCAAATTGGCGCCGGCCTTGATGAAAGCGTTCAGATCATCCGGGTAATAGAAGCCAAACGCAGCATTTTCGATGATGCCAATGTTGACATCGGCCTGTTTGGCAGCGACTTCCTCAACGAGTGTTGTCTGGCTCTCAGGCGCGCTGTCGCGGGCAATTTTCAGCAATGCATCAAGGTCGACCTGGTGTTCAATGGCAGTTCTCAGGGCCTTGATTTTATTCAGGCAGGATGTGTCCTCGTGACTGGGTACAAGGCCCAGGTGGCGTTCTTCGATGTCTAGCTGCGGGTCGTGGTGAACGGCACCGATAACATGAACGTCAGTGTAATGTTCAATGACCTTGCGCAGCTTATCCTCATGCCTGTAACCACCAAGATTGTTGAGGATGACGCCCTTTATATTGATGTCCCTGTCAAAAGCCTGGTAGCCGAGAATCAGCGGTGCGACGCCGCGTGTCATGCCGCGGGCGTCCAGTACGAGTACAACCGGAGTGTCCAGTAACTTGGCTAAAGCGGCATTGCTGTTGCTGCCTTCAAGGTCTAGACCGTCATAAAGGCCTTTGTTGCCTTCAATAATCGAAATGTCGGCAGCAGTGGAATATCTATGAAAGAGCTCAACGATTTCATCACGCTCCATGGTGTAGAAATCGAGGTTATAACAGCTGTTTCCAGCTGCCCTGGCCAGCCAGTGTGGATCGATGTAATCCGGGCCCTTCTTGTAGGGCTGCACAGATAAGCCACGTGCATGCAGGGCGGCGCAGAGACCGATGGTTATGGATGTTTTACCGGAAGATTTACGTGCGGCGGATATAAATACGCGAGACACGGGATTGTTTCGAAAAACAATCAGTGAACAACGAACAGTGAATAGTGAACAGAGATAATAATCACGCGTTTGATGCAGAATTCATGTAATTCATCATCAACTATTAACTGTTAACTATTCACTGACTCCTTGTCCGCCAGGCTGGTAGGCAGGAACGGCAGTACCTTGATGACAAATGCAACGATAACCAGTGAAATCGCTATGCCGCCAAGTCCCAGCGCTATTTCGTACATGCTGGGTGTGTAGTCACTCACTACGCCATCGAAGAATGGGCTGCTGACTTCATAGCCCGGGAAAATTTCCATCGGGTAGGCCTGGCCGCCAATGATGATGGTGTACATTGTGCTCAGGCCACCGATTGTGATCAGTGTGCAAATCACGGCCAGTGTTTTACGGCAGTTTCTGACGCCTGGTGCATAGATTAATGCCAGTGGTACAAGACCGCCGAGAATAATCTGGCCTATCCAGAAAACCTTGGTGAACTGGCCGCCTTCCATGAGGATGAATTTTTCAACACCATGGTGCTCAGTGATATACAGGTTGGTCAAATGGTATACGATGACGAAATACAGTACCGAGGCAACAAATACACCCAGCAGGTTACGCAGGCGTGATACAACCTCGTCGCCGAGTTCGCGTCCAGTCCAGTTATAGGAAGCCATTAATACCAGAAGGAAAATTGCGAGACCGAAAGAAAACGACATAATGATAAACATTGGTGCCATCAAGGCAGCGTCGTACGCAGACCGTGCAACCAGGAAACCGAAGATTGAACCGGTACCTGTGGTGAGTGTCAGGCGCCAGATGAAGGCTGCAAAACCTGCCTGTTTTTTGAACTTGTACATACTGTGGTCCATCATGAACCAGATATAAACGCCGACAATTGCAAAGAATCCGGTATAGAGAATGATGTTCCAGGCAAAGATTGACTTGAAGTTGTAGTAGGTCATCGCAACGATGAGCCGGTCCGGACGCCCGAGATCAAGCAGGAGTACGACGAGCCCGCCGGCGAGCAGGGCAATAGCCAGCAAACCGGATAATCGTGCGAGCGGTTCGTAATCTTCTTTTTTGAAGACCGATGCAATTGAGGCAACATTTAATGCGCCGGAAGCTGCAACGATGAGAAACACAGCAAATACATGCGGTACTCCCCATACGATCTGGTTGGTCATGCCGGTTACGTAGTGGCCATTATGTTCCATATACCAGACAGCTAGCAGACCAATCAGTATTACCAGGCCAAGGCCTGCAAGTAAGCTGTAGTAGGCCAGGCTGTTGCCTTTGATTGCAGTGTATTCAATCTTTTTCATTTTGAAACGTCTCTGAGTCTCTTATAAGCCCTGGTAGCGGACAGCTGTATTCAGCTGCAGATCCGCACGGATCTGTTTGCCACCATGTTTTTCCAGTTCTTTTGAAATCGTGCTGTTCGGATCATTAAGATCACCAAACATCATGGCATCATGTTTGCCCTTGCCGCACGCCTCAACACAGGCGGGGATCTGGTCCTTGTCCACGCGGTGCACACACATCGTGCATGATTCAACAGTGCCTTTACCGCGGGGTGCACTTAATGTCTGGTTCTTTACTTCTTCATGCACAAACGAACGCGCCTTGAAGGGGCAGGCCATCATGCAATAGCGGCAGCCGATACAGATGTGCTTGTCGACGAGTGCGATGCCGTCTTTGCGTTTGAATGATGCGCCGGTAGGGCAGACATCGACGCAAGGCGCAGTTTCACAATGTTGACACATCAGAGGCAATGACAGTTCGTGGCCGGTCATTTTGTCGCGCAGTGTAACTTTGCGAATGTACTGGGTATCTGATTTGGGACGATCATTGCCAACAAGACCATGCTCAGTGTTGCAGGCGTCGATACAATCGGTGCAGCCTTGCTCGCAGTTGTTAGTGTTAATCAGCATGCCCCAGCGTACTGAGTCTGAAACAGCCTGGTCATCGGGTTTTGCATTGGCAACCTGGTGCAGCAGGATGCCTGGTGCTATTGTGATGGCGCCAACTACTGCAGATTTTTCCAGAAAGCTGCGTCTTGAGTGGTTTACAGAATCGCTCACTTCAACTCGCCTCCCATGTCTTCGTCTGCTGCCAGTGTTTGATGTAATTCATCCTGCAGTGAAGCTGATTTGCCACCGCGATCGATGAATTTCTGCGGCCGGTCTGCATGGCATTCAAAACAATCAATGGTGACTGCGGCATATTCATGACAGCCGTTGCAAAAGTGGTCTTTAGTATCAACACCTGCGATGTTGCCATTTTCGTCCGGCTCAACGTGACAATTAATGCACTCTGCAAAGCTGTACTTTGATGTGCGTATGCCCTCGTGCATGGTTTCATCACGCTGATGCAGGATGAAATTCATGTGGTTTCTGCGCATGACATCTTCCGGCTCAACGCACTTGACGCCTTCGCCTTCGGGTTCATGGATGGTGGGCAGGGGAGTCTCTGCTGATCCCGTTACCGGGAACAGCAGTGCTAAACCAGCCAGTAAAAATGTGATTCGCAGAAAGCGGTTTGTCATGATTTCAACCTTGTTAGTGTTCGATACAGCGCTTAGGCGACACCCAGTGCCATGTCGATGTAGCCAGTCGGGCATACATCAGAACATATGTGGCAGCCGATGCACTTGCTGTAGTCAGTATCAACATAGCGTCCTAAGGTTTGCTGATCTTTCTTCACGCGGAAGACAGCATCCTGTGGGCAGAAAATAACGCAGTTATCACACTCGAAGCACATGCCGCAGCTCATGCAGCGGTCGGCTTCTGCAACGGCCTGCTCTTCTGCCAGGTTATGCTGGCGCTCTGCAAAGTGACCAAGCACTTCATCAGAAGATGGCACATCGGTATCACGGTGATTACGATCTGTGTATTCAAAGTGAGCGAGGAACATGTGTTCTGTGCTGATGATTTCCTGCATGGAGCGGTCTTCATAGTTATGAATCGCATAGGCCTGATGATCAGTTCCACGCTGGTCGTCGTCCAGGTAGTCATTAGCGCTGTAGCTGTCAACAGCAAGACCTGCTTCAGTCAGCTTTTCCTGAAGGTTGAAGTGGTGTACGTCAACTTTAGGGCGTTTCTGGATTGCAACATCCTTCAGATGATTATCGATTGTTTCAGAAACAATGTAGGCCTGACCAATCGCTGTTGTCAGCAGGTGGGGACGAACGATGTCGCCGCATACAAAGTGGTTGTCTTTACCGGGTACGCGGTAGACATTATCTGAATCGATCAGGTTGCGGCCGTTGTCAAAATCTTCAATACCCGTAAGGTCGCCACTCTGACCAATTGCCGCAACGATCACGTCGGCTTCAACGGTATATTCCTTGCCGCCTTCGATTGCAACCGGAGCGTTGTTTTCCCATTTGCAATCAACGAACCTCATGCCGGTAGCGCGTCCTTCAGCATTGCGAAGGATTTCAACCGGCATCACTTCGTTCATGATGGTAACGCCTTCAATGGTTGCGTCTTCAACCTCGTGCGGTGCTGCTGTCATCTCTTCTTTCTTGAACAGCGCAGTCAGCGTTACGTTTGTGCAAGGGACGTTGGTTGATGCGTCGTGATCAGCGTGGCTTGCTTCACCATTAACAACGGCTTCCGGCAGGTCGCTGTAACCTTCAATGGTGCCGATGCGGCGTGAAACTGAAACAACGTCGATAGAGGTATCACCACCACCGATACACAGTACACGCGGTGCGGTGTATTTCATTTCGCCCATGTTGAACTGCTCGAGGAACTTGACAGCAGAAACACAGTTCGGTGTTTCGCTCCAGCCTTCAACTGGAAGGTCGCGGCCTGTCCAGCAGCCAATGGCCCACAGGATTGCGTCGTATTCTTTTTCGAGTTCTTCAACGCTGACGTCTTTGCCTACATGTGTATTCATGCGGGTTTCAATCTGACCCATGTCGAGAATACGCTGGCACTCGTTGTTGAGGAAGTCACGCGGAGTACGATAGCCAGGGATGCCGTAGCGCATCATGCCGCCGAGCTCATCGTGAGAATCAAAAATGGTTGAGGCGATACCCCTGCGGCGCAGCTGATAAGCCGCAGCCATACCGGCAGGGCCGCCACCGATGATGGCAACTTTCTTGCCCGTCATCTCTGCGCTGTTGTCGAACTTGTAGCCTTCTGTGAATGCAGTATCACCAATGTACTGCTCAACTGAGTTAATGCCGACAAAATCTTCGACATCGTTACGGTTACAGCCATCCTGACATGGGGCAGGGCACACGCGACCCATCATGGAAGGGAACGGGTTTGCATCTGTTGAGCGGCGGAATGCGTATTCCTGCATACTGACGCCTTCGGGTGGCCTCTCGATGCCGCGTACGATATCGAGATAACCGCGTATATCTTCACCTGAAGGACAGCTGCCCTGACAAGGCGGTGTACGGTGTACATAAGTAGGACACTTGTGAGAAGTATCTTCTTTAAAGATCATGTTGGACCAGCCGTGCCAGTCGTTCCAGTCCTCGTCGCCATCTTTGAATTTTCTGAAGGTTAACTTAGTGTTCTTCATGTCTTCACTGGAGGTTGCCATGCCAGTTCTCCTGTTGTAATACCGTTAACGGCTTGTATCATTAAAATTCGTTGTTATGCTGCTTCTTCCGTATCAGCATCTGCGTCGTCTTCATCACCCTGGCCTTCAAGAATGATGGCGCTGCTCACCAGCTGGTGAACACTGACGATCTGATCCATTGTCATGCCATAGTAGGGCAGGACTTTCGTAAACTGTGATTTACAGATGGCGCATATAGCAGCCATGTGTGTAACGCCCTTGTCTTCAATGACGTTCTTGAGGGCTTCCATACGTGGCAGAGCGCCCTTGAGGCGTAATTCAATCAGGTCATCGGTCAACAGGCCGCCACCGCCACCGCAACAGAAAGTGCCGTCATGAATGGTTTCCGGCGCCATGTCATAGAAGTTGTTACAAACGGCCTTGATGACTTTACGTGGTATTGTAAATTGACTACCAGGCTCTGCACCGATGCGTGATGCACGTGCAATGTTGCATGAGTCATGGAAGGTCAGCGTCATCCAGTCGTTTTCAGACTTGTCGATATTGAGGATGCCGCGGTCCAGGCAGTCAGAAGTAAAATCAAGAATATGCTGCGGTACGGGGTAGTTCGGATCGAGGAAGTCCCATGGGCCGGCAAGCGTGTTGAGGAAGTTGTAGGCAACACGCCAGGCGTGGCCGCACTCCCCAAAGATGATGCGCTTGACGCCAAGTTCCTTGGCTGCATCGCGAATACGCAATGAAATTTCACGCATGTTCTCGTAGTTGCCGATGAACAGGCCAAAGTTGGCGGCCTCTGAAGCTTTTGAGCTTATCGTCCAGCTCGCACCGGCAGCATGGAATACCTTGGCATAACCGATCAGGCCGTCAACATGAGGCTCTGCAAAGAAGTCGGCCGACGGGGTAACCAGCAGTATGTCAGCGCCTTTCTCATCCAGCGGGAAACGCACCTTGACGCCGGTATCTTCTTCGACTTCTTCTTCAAGGCCTTCCAGCGTATCTGCCAGTGCGCGTTCAGGCAGGCCAAGGTTATTGCCGATTTTGTAAACCTTGCCAATAATTTCGTTTGAATATTTCTGGCCCTTGCCGATATGTGCAAGGATGTCGCGTGCAGCCATGGTGACTTCAGCGGTATCGATGCCGTAAGGGCAGAATACTGAACAGCGACGGCACTCGGAGCACTGGTGGTAGTAGCTGTACATTTCATCGATGATTTCTTCAGTCAGATCAACAGCGCCAACCAGTTTGGGGAAGTATTTGCCGGCGAAGGTGAAATAGCGGCGGTAAACCTTGCGCAGCAGGTCCTGGCGCGCGACAGGCATGTTCTTGGCATCGCCTGTGCCGAGGAAATAATGGCACTTATCCGTGCAGGCGCCGCATTTTACGCAGATGTCCATGAACACCTGCAGCGAGCGGTATTTGCCGAGCATGTCGCCAAGCTTGTCGAGGAAGACTTCTTTCCAGCCTTCGATTAGCTCGCCGCCACCGCCAGGAAAGCCAAGCTGTTCCTGAAATTCTGCTTTAGCCACGTATGGAGCGCTATGCGACATAACACCTTCCATCACGGTAGGAATCACAGGGAATTCATGCGTTTCCGGTATTTCGAAATCAGCCATTACTCAATGTTCCTGACAATATTATGTGTTATGTGTTGTTGAGCGCTTTATTAAGCGTTTCTACCGTCTTTTGCTTCCAGTTCTGCACCCCAGGGTGACATGTGGCGCACTTCACGCGGATTGTCGACCTGGTAGCGGGTGGGAGCAAAGAACAGACCCGGTGCATGCAACAGTTTACTGATCGGGAAAATGAAGCTGAGGATCAGAACAAGTGTTAAATGCACAAGTAAAATTGCATCGGTGGGCAGGTTTTGCCAGTCAAACAAAAACAGGCCCATGATGAATGCTTTTAACTGAATGATGTCAGTGCGTACGACATAGTTCATCATCAGTCCGCTGACAGCGATGCCGATAATCAGCAGCAGCATTAAATAGTCAGAAGGCGATGAGATATAGCGAACGCGGTCAACAAAAATGCGGCGACCGAGCAGGCCGAGCAAACCGAAGGCCATTGCAAAGCCGGCATATTTACCAAAGCTTTGTACAACCTGCAGGCTGATGATGGGCCAGAGGAAACTGTCCGGGCTGATCACATAACGCAGGTGACGGAAGAATGCGAGCAGCAGGGCTGCATGAAATATCCAGCCGAAGATCCAGGTCCATTTAGTGGCTCGGAACAGGCTGTTGAAAAAGACAACCTCGGTTGTCAAACGCCAGGCAACACCGGTTCTGGTGAGAGGCGCCGGCGTTACAGGAATCTTTAATGGCGCAGGCACACGTTTATACTGCATAACCTTGTTGGTAATTCCGCCAACCAGTACCGCAATTGCAGCATAGAACAGTACGACATATAAAATACTAAGAGCAGTCATTACTGATGTGTCTCGCCTTGTTCGTTAATAAAGTTTTGTAAAGCAGGGGGTCTGTACAAGACCCCCTGTATTCAGTCAGGTCTTATACGCAACCTGTTGGCTTGGGAAGGCCGGCTAATTTACAAGCCTGCTTACCTGGGCCATATGGGAACAGTTCGTACAGGTACTTGCTGTTGCCTTTTTCTTTACCCAGCTTCTTGCCAACTGCTTTAGTCAGTACGCGTACAGCGGGTGCGATCTGGTATTCTTCATAGTATTCACGAAGAAAGTTAATGATTTCCCAGTGATCATTAGAAAGCTCAAGACCTTCGTCCTTAGCCATAACTTCTGCGACAGCGGGTTCCCACTCGTTAAGGTTAGCCAGGTAACCTTCTTCGTCTACTTCAAGACTCTTACCGTTTACTTCGATAGGCATGTTTTGCGCTCCTCGTTGAGAACGAATTAAAAATTAATAATAAAAAATTATAGCCTCGCGTGAACTTTGTCGTTCTCTGCCACTAAATATACAATACCCTCGTAATCAACGACTTTGATGCGGTCGGCGATTCTTCCTTCAACGCCTCGAGCCTTTGCATCAGGGCCTAGAAGAGCGATGGTTACACC
>DAOWLL010000164.1 GCA_030641945.1 Gammaproteobacteria bacterium
CCAGTGCGGCCCGCAGGGCGAAGCGCAGGACTGCGCGGAGTAACAGACGTGAATGATGTTGTGTGTGAATAGCTGCTTATTGATCTGCTTTTCACTGTCGGATTCATGTTATAAGGCTATTGAACCGCTGGATGCGAAGAAGAAACAGGACATATGTCCACAGATGAACACAGATATTTAGAAACTTAAAAACGCTTTCATCCGTGTTCATCTGCGTTTATCTGTGGATAATTTAGTTTTTTTCTTTTAATAATTTGCGTACATTTGCGTGGGGCCGTGTAGCGGCAGGCGGACAAATATTCCCTGTGTGGTCAGGGTATTATCATGGGTCTACCCACTGTATTTGGGGGGAAACCCATTAAGCATAGTCATGCAAAAGTGTCTTCGAAGGGATATCCGCTGCTGTAGAACTGAGATCGGTATTGGCTGTCTATACATAGGTGCAGGTATAGCGGGTGGAAATGCCTGACGTTTTTCTCTTTGAAGGAGGAAACACGAAATGAAACATGCATTGCGGGGGGCGATCGCGTCCGGATTGCTGCAGATATTATTATTACTGGCGTCCCTTGTTTCAGCCAGCTGGCTCTATGCGGATCAGGGGGATATAAGAGTAATCGAGGTTAAGCTGGGTGGCTACCGCTTCATGCCACAGGAAATTCAGCTGGTTGCCGGCCAGCCAGCGATTCTGCGACTTGTTAACACCGATTCCATAACCCCGCACAATTTCACCATGATAGCTCCAGATGACGCAGCTGATATCAACGTCGATGTTCTGGGCGGTGAATCCGTTGACGTCCAACTGAAACCTCTGCCTGCCGGCCGCTATTCGTTTTATTGCGGAAATAAACTGATGTTTATGAAAAGCCACCGAGAGAAGGGCATGGAAGGCGCCCTGGTTGTGGCCCCGGAATAAGACAGGCCTGTCATGCGCGTATTACTGGTCTCAGCTAATCGCGAACATCTGCCAGACCCGATATTTCCTCTCGGGCTGGCTTATATTGCCGCCGCCGTGAGTGATGCTGGTCATGAGATCGACGTAGCTGATCTGTGTTTTGGCCGCAAACCGCTGGATGATCTGCGCAACCAGGTTGCCCGCTTCCAGCCACAGGTTATCGGCCTGTCTCTGCGTAATGTCGATAATGCAGCCTATCCACTCACGGTCGATTACCTGGCATTACACCGTGAAGTTGTCGATACCCTGCATGCAGTCAGCAATGCGCCGGTCGTGCTCGGCGGCTCCGGCTTTTCAATCCTGCCCCTGGCGTATATGCGCGAACTCGATGGCGACTGGGGCATTGCCGGTGAAGGGGAGCGAGCCTTTGTTGCCCTGCTGCAAGCCCTGGAACAGGGACTGGATCCGTCTTCGATAGCTGGCGTGGTCTCACCCAAATCAAACACTGCAGCATCACTGAACATCACTATACAACCACAACGACCTGCAAACTGGGCTGAAGGCCTGCGCCCGCTACGCAGTCCATTCGATTATGCGCGTTACATCCGCCGCGGAGGCACAGGCAATATACAAACCAAGCGCGGCTGCGTTTTCAAATGCAGCTATTGCACGTACCCATTGCTCGAAGGCAATCGTTTCCGTGCACGTGAGGCTGTCGATATCGTCGATGAAGTTGAAAATCTGCAGCGCGAGTATGGGCCGCACCCCCTCTTTTTTGTCGATTCCATCCTCAATTTTCCACGTGGTCATGTCGAAGCGATTTGTGAAGAGATCCTGCGCCGCGGACTCGATCTACGCTGGAGTTGCTACGCCACGCCGGTCAAGCTCGACCGTCATCAGGCACAATTGATGGCGCGCGCCGGTTGCGAGGGCATTGAACTCGGCACCGATGCCGTTGACGATGAACAACTGGCCCGCCTGGGAAAATCATTCAACGCAGAAGTGGCTGAACGTGCTAACCGTTATTGCATGGAAGCAGGCTTGCGTGTGTGCCAGACCATCATTTTCGGTGCGCCAGGTGAAACCGAATCGAGCATGCGTACAAGCTGTCATGCCTTGAGAAAAATGAATCCGACTGCAGTCGTTGCCATGACCGGCGTGCGGCTTTATCCGGGCACGCCGCTGTCACAGGCATTGATCGATGACGGCAAAGTAAAGCCTGATGATATTGGCCTGTTGCCAACTTTTTATATTGATCCTGCGGTATCGGATTTTCTGCCCGGCTTCCTGCAGCAACAGGCCCATGAAGCAGGGAACTGGGTACTGCCCGGGCTGGTTGAGCCGATACTACCCGGCAGCCAGCGCATTCTGCGCGGCCTCGGCGTCTCCGGCCCGTTGTGGCGATTGCTGCATAAACCCTGGATGCAGCGCTTGTATCGCGGCAATTTCAAACGCCCCAACACCAGCTGGGGTGTACCAAATGCCTCAAAGAAGCTTGTTTGAGTGTTGAGCTTTGGTTAAGCGACTATAAGATGCTACCAGTAAGCCAGCAGACGGCCAGCCTCGATCTTGTGTTCAAATTTTCTCAGCGGGCGTTTACCCCTGGCGATGCACTGACCGGTTTCGATATCAAACGCCCATTCGTGCTTGGGGCAGGTAAGTGTTTTACCTTCAAGTGAAAGATGCGGTATATCGGTCACCTGGTGAGGGCAGCGGCTGTCATAAACACTGATATCATCACCTTTGCGCCAGGTAAACACATGGCGGCCGTCAATTTCGTAGTATCCAGCCTGTTCCTGCGGGACCTCCGATTCTGCTGATACATCGTGCCAGCCGGGTTCCGCATCGAGATTCTCCGGACGGAATTCAGGGATATCCATATCGAGCAGGATCTCCGTCGCCCACACGATCTTTGCAAGACCGAGCACCGGAAAAGCCATCATCAGTGCATCGATTATTTCATTCGGGCTGGCGCCATTGCGCAGAGCTCTCGTCAGGTACTGGCGAAAACCACCTTCGGTTTGCACGGCAACCTTGGTTATTACTGAAATCAGGTCACGTGTGCGAGTGTCAAGGTGAGTATCTGACTTCTTCAGGAAAGTGAAGTAGGCGGCCATTGCTTCCGGACGGGCCTTGGCCAAGTAATTCAATGCATCACTCATAGCTGTCTCTCCATCTAGTGGGCGTGTGTTAATCAATGGCGGTAAGTTAGCCGATTTAGCGATAAATTCACAGCCAAAATCAGTTAGAAATTCACAATAAAATTACGCTGCTATAGCTGTATTTATAAATGTAGTCAGAACGAAGTGAAGCAATACTTGATACAAGTTATTCTTCAGTGACTTAAATAGTCGTATTCTGATATTGTAGAAATTCGATCAATTAGCTCTTCATTAAATTAAGCGTGAGGATATGTAAATGGCTGGAAATGTATTTCCAGGAGAAGGTAAATGGTACAAAGACAGTATCGGCCGAGTGATGCAGGTGGTTGCATACGACGAAAGTAATGATGCTATCGAAGTCCAGTTATTCGAAGGCGGGGTCACTGAGTTTTATCTCGATAGCTGGAGCCAGCTTGAGATCGAGCTGATTGAACCGCCACAGGACCGGTCTGGATCGTTCGATGACCTGGTGCCGGATGGTATGGGCAGTACTGAAAAACACATGCATCCGACTGACTGGAATGGCCCCGCTGACGAAATGGAGCAGGAGGACTGATGCCGCAGCCAACACCACGGATGAAGCCTATACCCCGCATCTGGGCGGTATTCGCTTTAATCTTAATAGCACTGCTGGCGTTTAATTATTATTTTTCCCAGAAAACACCTGCTGAACCTGTGTATGAGATTACCTACACCAGGTTCAAGGCACTATTGAATGAAGGCCAGGTGGAGTCCATTGTACTGCGCGGTCTCGATGCTCAGGGTGAGCTATTGTCACCTGTAGCAATAGGTCCTAACAGTGAATATGGCAAGCGTTTTCAAACGCGTTTGCCTGTTATGGATGATGAAACACTGTTACCCGCACTCGAACAGAAACAGGTTGATATCAAGGTGTTGCCGTCTGATGGCCAGGCCAGTCTGTTCACCATACTCATCAGTTATTTGCCTTGGGTACTGATTATCGCTTTCTGGATCTGGATTATTCGACGAGCCCAGCGCAACATTTCCGGCGGCCTGGGAGGTCAAGGTGAGCTTGGAAAGTTTCTCCGTGGTGATACCAGGGTCGCCGAAATTCCAGAGACTTCTTTTAATGATATCGCCGGGCAGGATGCGGCTAAACGTGAAGTAACCGAACTGGTGGATTTCCTGAAGAATCCTGAGCAGTATCGCAAACTGGGTGCGGAAGTGCCGCGTGGTGTACTGTTAATGGGCCCGCCGGGTACAGGCAAGACTTTGATGGCGAAGGCCCTTGCCGGCGAAGCCGGTGTTCGCTTTTATTCCATTTCAGGTTCTGAATTCATCGAGGTTTTTGTCGGTGTCGGCGCATCTCGCGTAAGACACCTGTTTGAAGAAGCGAAGAAAACTGCGCCTTCGATTATCTTCATCGATGAGCTGGACAGCATCGGGCGCACCCGCGGTACTGGCCTTGGTGGCGGCCATGATGAAAGAGAACAGACCCTGAATCAGATTCTGGCAGAGATGGATGGCTTCAGCGGGCATGAGGCGGTTCTTATCGTGGCTGCAACCAACCGTCCTGACGTACTGGATCCGGCGTTGTTGCGGCCCGGTCGTTTTGACCGCCATGTGGTTCTGGAATTACCGGACCGCAATGATCGTGTTGCCATACTCAAGGTACATATCCGCAGGGTGCCATTGGCTGATGATGTGGATCTGGAAAAAATTTCAGCGGGCACGCCAGGTTTTTCCGGTGCTGACATTAAAAACCTGGTGAATGAGTCAGCAATGCTGGCTGCGCGCGACAAGGAAACAAAAGTGGCTATGCGACACTTTGACGATGCACGCGATAAATTGCTGCTGGGTACTGTGCGGACTCTGGCAATTCAACCAGAGGAGCAACATCGCCTTGCAGTGCATGAATCCGGTCATGCACTGGTCGCTTATTATCTTCCCCAGGCCGATCCTATTTACAAGGTCAGTATCATTCCACGAGGCCGTGCACTGGGTGTTACACATCAATTGCCTGAACAGGAACGTCATACCTTACCTGAGGATTATTTACTGGACCGCCTGGTCGTTATGCTTGGCGGCAGAAGTGCAGAACAGGAATTGCTCGGCAGCGTCAGCTCAGGTGCGGTTGATGATATTTCCCAGGGAACAGCCCTCGCACGTGCCATGGTATCGCGGTGGGGCATGTCG
>DAOWLL010000201.1 GCA_030641945.1 Gammaproteobacteria bacterium
AATTGCGCCGAGAGAAGCGGAAGCGATACCTTTACCTAATGAAGAAACAACACCACCGGTAATAAAAATATATCGCGTCATGAAAGAAGAAACGCCTTGGGTTATTTTTAAAACAACCAAGCATGGATGCTTTGGTCTCGATGGGAGGCTATAGTATCAACTATCACGAATGGTCTCAATGAAAATGATACGTCTATTCATAAATTGTGCAGCAAAGTTCTAAATTACATACACAACTCAGTATGGCTAGTCTAAGCTTTAATAACATAGTATAACTTATTGTTTTTCATAATTATCCAGTGTGGATTTCATGCAGCCAATAGAGGCCTATCATCGAGACCTGAAGAAGCACGGGTTTGTAACAGACCCCGCTCAGAAACAGGCAGTAGATGCACTTCAACAGCTTCATGATGATCTGGCCGCAAACACCACTTCACAGTTTTCTTCTATCAAACGGTGGCTTTGTTTATTAATAAACTGCCATACAACACCTGTAAGGGGCCTGTATATATGGGGCGGCGTTGGACGTGGCAAAACCTGGTTGATGAATCTTTTTTATGAATCATTGCCATTTGACAACAAGCTTCGGCTTCACTTTCATCACTTCATGCTTGGTGTTCATGAAAAGCTGGCCAGGCTGAACAAGCGGAAAAATCCATTAAGCGTAATCGCAGAAGATTTCGCAGCAGAATACCGGGTGCTTTGCCTGGACGAATTTATTGTTACAAACATAACTGACGCAATGCTGCTCTCTGGATTGCTTAAAGAGCTATTCAATAATGGCGTTACACTGGTAGCTACTTCTAACAGAGTGCCTGATGACTTATACAAGAACGGCCTGCAGCGAGAACGTTTTCTCCCTGCCATTGACCTGATCAAGCAGCATACTGATGTTATGCACATGGACGGTGATACCGACCACCGTATTGCTCTGCTCGAACAGGATGATATTTATTACACGCCGATCACAGCAAGCACCAATGACAAGCTGGCTGTACGCATGGAATCGCTGGCGCCCGGAACGATAATTGATGGCCATGTGTTAACGATACATAAACGTCCAGTCAAAACGCTTATGCATGCTGATGAAATCGCCTGGTTTGAATTCAAAACGCTTTGTGATGCACCTCGAGCCACCCCGGACTACATACAACTGGCACGTGAGTACCACACCATAGTACTGTCCAACGTACCTGTCATGGATGAAAACATGGACGATAAGGCGCGGCGATTTATATATCTTATTGATGAACTCTATGATCGCAGCGTGAAGCTGGTTATCAGCGCTGACGCAGCGCCTGAAAAATTGTACACTGGCGACATGCTCAATTTTGCATTCAACCGCACCAGCAGCCGACTGATAGAGATGCGCTCTAAGGAATACCTGGAAAAACCCCACAAGTCAGAAAGATGACTGCCCATCTCTCGGCCCATTTCCCGGTCAATCTCCCGTCCAATTTCCCGGATAACCTCCCGGCCCATGTGCAGGCAAGCATCGAATCTATCTGCGAACTTGGCTGCGGCAGGGTAAATGAAATCATCGATGCACTTGCATTCGGTGATTCCGTGGAGGAAATAAATGGACTGGATAAAACCGATCAACAATGGGTACTGATAGAGCTTAAAGCGATAATGGCCGTGTATGACAACAATCAGGCCTGAACTCACAACACATATTCTGTAAAAAGCACTGCCTTTAACCAGGTATTTCTGTCGGGATCATTTACACAAATCGTTATTTTCAAGCAGGCAAAAAACCACGTTATACGATAACTGATTGTTATCTCATGAAATATGCTGTCGTGGCACAAGATTTGCACGATTACTAACGTACAGCATGACTAAATGTGAAATAAATGAAACATATCACCAGGCCTTTATTGTTATTCGTATGCAGTTTCGCAGTCGGTGTATGTATTGCTCCCGTGTTCAATATCGAGCAAGAAAAAGAGCCCGTGTCTGAACCGACGCAGAAACCAGTACAGCATTATCGAAACAGGTATGGTCAAGTTATCAAACGCATTGTCTGATTACTTGACCGGAAACGAATAATTATCCCACTTCTTCAGCGAAAGGCAGCTCCAGCCTTGCGCCGAGGCCCCCGGCATCCGATTTGTGCAGTGTCAAAGAGCCATGATACAGATGGGCCAGGTCAATCACGATAGCCAGGCCTAATCCACTACCAGGTACTGTTTCATCAAGTCTTCGGCCGCGTTGTAAAACGGCATCTTTTTGATCTTCAGGAATACCCGGACCATCGTCATCTATGTTGATAATCAATCGTGCGTCTTTTTGCCCGCCGCTGACAATAACCTTGTTGTTTGCCCATTTGCATGCATTGTCCATCAGGTTACCCAGCATTTCCTCCAGGTCCTGTGCATCCCCTTTGAAAAAAAGTCCATTTAAATCTTTCAGGATAATGTCGATGTTTTTATCCTGATACATACGCGCCATCAGATAACAGATATCTTTCATTACAGGCTGCACTGAAACACTTGCCCCGATAATGTTGGCCGAGCCAGCAGCTCGTGCGCGCGAAAGATAACGCTCTACATATGCGCTCATAGCATCTGTTTTTTCACGTATTAACTGGCCACGATGATCCTTGATTTCACCCGCTTCGTTTCTGATGACAGTGAGCGGGTTCTTCAAAGCGTGTGCCAGATCTCCGACCTGGGTCCTGGCCCGCTCAAGCAAGCCCTCGCTGTGGTCAAGCATTATATTCAACTCATGAACGATAGGCTGAATCTCGGTTGGGAAATTTTCAGGTAGACGATTTTCTCTGCCTGTGCAGATATTTGTTAATGAATCTTTGAGAAAACGCAGTGGTTTCAGACCAAAACGGATCTGCAATAACACGACGACAAGCAGTCCACCGCCAAGGATAATCAGCGTTACTCCGAGCTTGGAGGTGAAGCCTTCAACATCCCGCCTGATACTGTTAACAGAACCCGCAATAGCGAACGTATATAACTTTGTAGAACCCTTCAATTTAACATCGAGCACAAGTGCTCTTAATTTTTCATTACCCGGTCCAGTTACTTTTTGTATTTGTGTAAAGTTTTCAGATTCAGGCAAGACAAAATCAACTGTGTCGTTAAGTAGTGACTCAGAACCCGCAACCAGTTCATCTTCTTCGTAAATTTGCCAGTACCATCCTGAATGCGGATTCATGAATCTTGGATCTGCAGGAATCCATGTTAAATACAACTGCCCCTGTTCATTAATTCTCGCAGCCGCAATACTCTCTTCCATATGGTCGAACATGAATGCATCGAAATATTCTTCTATATGACGTTGAAACAGGATTGTTAGCAATACTGCAACAATAGCCAGGGTTAATGTTACCCAGGCAACCGATGTTATTACCAGTCTTGATGTGAGTGTATTACGAATCATCCGGCTCAATTAACTGATAACCCAGTCCTCGATGCGTCTTGATTAAACGTGAACCCAGTTTGTTTCGCAGACGGTTAACCAGAACTTCAATTACATTGGAATCACGATCAAAGTCCTGATCGTATATGTGTTCGGTAAGTTCTGTTTTAGAAATCACTTCTCCCTTGTGATGCATCAGGTACGACAACATACCCAGTTCCAGAGCAGTCATCTCTATTGTAGTACCATTATGCGAAACACGATTGGTTGTGGTATCAAACTCTACAGGCCCGCAAGTCAGCACAGGTTTGCTGTGTCCTGTTGCACGGCGTATCAAAGCCTCTACGCGAGCAAGTACTTCTTCGATTTCAAACGGCTTTGACAGGTAGTCATCTGCACCTGCCCGTAAACCCACAACCTTTTCACGCCAGGTATCTCTGGCGGTGAGAATAAGCACGGGCATATCCTTGTTTTCATTGCGCCACTGCTGAAGCACCTTGATACCATCAATTTTAGGCAGGCCCAGATCAAGGATAACGGCATCAAAAGACTCATGGATTCCGAGGTATAGGCCTTCCTCACCATCATGCACAACTTCAACAACATAACCTGCGTTTTTTAGCGAGGTTTCAATTTGTCTTGCAACTTGTTGGTCGTCCTCAACAACAAGTAATTTCATGGGTTTTCTCCGGTTTCTAGCTCAATAATCGTGTAAATATCCGGTCTATATATATAGCACTCGGCTTTGTCGTGTCACCTTGGATCTGCAATTATTCGCCAATCGACAAAGATTGGCCTGTCGACAGAATTCAATTTAGTAACTACCTGATTTATAGAAGAATTTTGCCTCTTCCTGCCTTAAGCGAAGCTGAAATTACCTGTCAGCGTAGCTTAAGGTTGGATCCGCTATAGTTCGATTGTTGGTTGTTAACAGCAAGCTGCTTTTAGCAGAACTAACAAAATTCATTGCGCACGGGTCGGTTACTGTACTGATCCATAAAAACGGGATATCGATCTCCTCCTCAGAGATCGGTGTCCCGTTTTTAGTTCTGCCCCCTTAAAATCCCTCAAGTCGAAACAATCACTAAATTGATCAAAGTCAGGTTGCCTTATTCGAGTCAATGTATTATCAGCTGATAAATCATAATACTAAGGAGCCTCTGATCAATTATATATTATCTCTGCGAGACCTGAAGCGTGCAGATACAAGGCGCGCTTTGCAGCAAATGGCCTTAGTCCTTTGCAAGAAGTGCAACGCAGTAGATGTGCGCTTCAGGCCTCGCCCTGCGGG
>DAOWLL010000116.1 GCA_030641945.1 Gammaproteobacteria bacterium
GTGACGGCCTGCGACGCTGTTTAAGCCGCTCCCATTCCAAAGAATCGAGATCGCTGACCAGGCGGGCTTAGAATCGCTCACGCAGGCACTTTTTGATGAATCTGGCTAGCAATAGGCTAGCAGTGAAAAGAGTGTGGCCAGGTGGTTTTTGCTGACAAGTTTATAACTATTTGAAAAGGTTGGTACCGGAGGCCGGACTTGAACCGGCACGCTATTGCTAGCATCGGATTTTGAATCCGACGTGTCTACCAATTCCACCACTCCGGCATGCGGGGTGTATTGTAGCGAAAACAGCTAACAGTGAATAGTGAATAGTGAATAGTGAATAATTACTAAAAACTTTGCGGCCTCTGCGTCTTTGCGCCTCTGCGTTGAGATTGGTGCGGTTATCAGGGAAAAACTTTTTTGAACGGCTTTACTGTTACCGAGGCATAAACACCGGCGTACTGGTAGGGATCATCGGCCGCCCATGCATGGGCATCTTCCAGTGATGTAAATTCTGCCACGATCAGGCTGCCGGAGAAACCGGCTTCGCCGGGATCTTCGGTATCGATTGCCGGATGAGGTCCTGCCAGGATCAGGCGGCCTTCATCGAGCAGGGCATTGAGCCGTTCCAGGTGCGCCGGCCTTGCCGCCAGCCTGTTCTCCAGGCTGTCAGCCACATCCTCAGCAATAATCGCATACAGCATTACTAGCTATCTCTGTTCACTATTCACTGTTAACTATTCACTATTCGTTATTCACTGTCATCCAGTCTGGCCTCTTCCTCTTCCTCTTCTTCTTCCTGGATGAAGCGCGCCAGGTAGATGGCCTGCAGGATGACGAACACGATGGTCAGACCCATAAGTCCAAACAGTTTGAAATCGACCCAGGTTTCCATGCGCACATCCGGTTGCGCTTCGAGATCATAATAAAACGCAACATAGAGGTTGGCGGCGCCACTGATCAGGAAAAAAGTGACCCAGGACAGGTTCAGGCGCGTCCATACATAATCGGGCAGGTCGAGCTGGCTGCCCATCATGCGCTCGACCAGGTTCTTCTCGCCGATGAATATGCTCAGTAAGAATGCGCCAGCGAACACCCAGTTGAGTACTGTGGGCTTCCATTGTATAAATGCCGGGTTGCCGATGATGATGGTGATGCTGCCGAGTACGGTGATCAGCGTCAGCGAGAACAGGTGCATGCGCTCGATTTTGTGTGTTTTAAACCAGTTGTAACCCACCTGTATGAAACTGGCGACGATGGCGATACCCGTCGCGATGATGGTGGCATTGATGTGTTCGGGTCTTTCTGGGTTTATCAGGCTGCCGATGAAGGTGTTGTCGATCAGGAATTTCGCCTGGTAGAAACTGACGAAAAACAGAATAATGGGAAAAAAATCAAATAGTAATTTCATAGTCCTAATGTTCGATATCGCTTGAGGTTGCTCATGCTTATGATTCCTGGAGACACATTATAGTGGTTTAACAGCCACTAGGATAGAATGCGCCGCTTCGCGGCATTATGTATCCCGACCCACATATTGTGCACAAAGGCGGCCGCAAAATGAATGGTATTTACGCTATTTCATTCAGCTTCAGCTAAATTAACTTTTAACCCCGTGATAGTTTGTCCTATTTGTTTTTATGAACAACCTGGCGTCGCATCTTGAACGATCCCCCTTGATCCATAGCCATGGCTATGGATCTACGGGCGTTCGTCCAAGCTGGTTGTTCGTCTTAACCATCAGACTCACCACTGTCGGGGCTTGCGCGAAAAATCTTTGCAGAAGATATTTTGCCAGTTTGCCCATAAATTCCAAATACTTTATGCAATCCGCGGGCATATGAGCCAGTATTTCGAAATCCATCCCACCCACCCGCAGCTACGGCTGGTGCACCAGGCGGTGGAGATCATCGATGCCGGTGGTGTTATCGCCTATCCAACGGATTCGAGCTATGCGCTGGGTTGCCACCTCGGCGACAAGAAAGCGCTGGAACGCATGCGCCGTGTTCGCAGGATTGATGAAAAACATAATATGACACTGGTCTGCAGTGACCTGTCTGAAATTTCAACTTATGCCAGGATCAACAATTCGGATTACCGTTTGCTGAAATCACTGACACCGGGCCCATACACCTTCATTCTAAATGCGACCCACGAAGTACCGCGCAGACTGATGCACCCCAAGCGCAGAACCATCGGTATCCGCGTGGTTGATCATCCCGTGGTAAGAGCATTGCTGGATGAGCTGAGACAGCCGTTGATGAGCTGCACCCTGATTCTGCCGGGTGAGTCGATGCCGCTGACCGAAGCTGACGAGATTCGAGACGCGATTGAACGTCAGCTCGACCTGATCATTGATAGCGGCCACTGCGGAATTGAGCCAACCACGGTGATCGATTTGACCGGCAATACACCACAGCTGGTGAGAGAGGGCATGGGGCGCGATCATGGCCTGGATTGAAAACTGCTGCGCGCAGTAATGCTGCGTTATAAATACGATTAAAAATACTCATTCACTCGTGTAAACTCCGTTTTTAACAGGATTCAGGCCTTGTCTCGCTTTCGCTCAATATTTGTTCACGCTAGCCAGGTACTGGATGTTCAGTCAACAGTACCCATAAAAATAAAACAATAACGTGCAAGAAATCCTCTACTACATTCTCATCGGCGTTGTGCCTGTGCTGTTGGCTATTACCTTGCACGAAGCAGCTCATGGTTTTGTTGCTGATAAGCTGGGTGATCCGACAGCCCGTAAGCTCGGTCGCATTACGCTTAACCCGATCAAGCATATTGATCTCCAGGGAACGATCTTCATTCCATTGATGATGATTATTTTGAGCAAGATGCTGCTCGGCACACTCCTGGTGTTTGGCTGGGCCAAGCCGGTACCGGTTGATCCGCGCCATTTCAAGCAGCCATTACTGGACATGGCCCTGGTTGCCCTCGCCGGGCCCGGGTCGAATTTTGTCATGGCCAGTTTGTGGGCGCTTTTTATTTCGCTCAGTACGTCACTCGTCAGTGACCGATCCATAGTGGAACACCTGATATTTATGGGGGAAATCGGCATTTTCTTTAACGTATTGCTGATGGTGCTGACCCTGTTGCCACTTCCCCCGCTGGATGGCGGCCGCATCGTGGCCGGGGTGCTGCCAAAACAACTGGCAATGGCTTATTTACGCATCGAGCCGTACGGCTTCTTTATACTGCTGGCACTGTTGTTTTCAGGGGTATTAGGTAAGATTCTGTTGCCGCTTATATACCAGTTCCAGGCAATCATCAGTGCAATCTTTATTTTCTAGGGAGTTCAATTGAATACCGTTACAAGACAGCGCGTTTTATCGGGCATGCGGCCTACCGGCCTGCTGCACCTGGGCCACTATCACGGCGTGTTAAAAAACTGGGTCAATTTGCAGCATGAGCATGAATGCTTCTTCTTTATTGCAGACTGGCATGCCCTGACCACGCATTACGAAGATCCGCGCATTATCGAGCAGAGCGTGTGGGACATGGTAATCGACTGGCTTGCCGCAGGTATCAGCCCCGGTGCGGCGAAGATATTCATTCAGTCGCGCGTACCCGAACATGCAGAGCTGCACACGCTGCTATCGATGATAACGCCGCTGGGCTGGCTGGAACGGGTGCCGACCTATAAAGACCAGCAGGAAAAGCTGAAGGAGAAGGACCTGGCGACCTACGGGTTCCTCGGTTATCCGTTGCTGCAGAGCGCGGACATCCTGATTTACAAGGCAGGCCTGGTGCCCGTCGGCGAGGACCAGGTCGCACACGTAGAGCTCACCCGGGAAATCGCGCGGCGCTTTAATCACCTGTATGGTCGTGAGCCGGGTTTTGAAGAAAAAGCGGAACAGGCCTGTACCAAGATGGGCAAGAAGAATGCACGCATGTTCAAGGAGTTGCGCAGGAAATACCAGGAACAGGGTGACCAGGAATCGCTCAGTGTTGCCCATGCGCTGCTGGACTCGCAGCAGAACATCTCCATCGGTGACAAGGAGCGCCTGTACGGCTACCTCGAAGGTCAGGGCAAGATCATTCTGCCGGAGCCGCAGTCATTGCTGACGCCGGCGTCGAAGATGCCGGGTCTGGACGGGCAGAAAATGTCCAAATCCTATGCAAACACCATTGCGCTGCGCGATAAGCCGGACGACATCACGCACAAGATCAGAACCATGCCGACCGATCCCGCGCGCGTACGGCGTAATGACCCGGGTGATCCGGATAAATGCCCGGTCTGGCAGTTTCATCTTATTTACTCGGATGACGGCACCCGGGACTGGGTGCAGGCTGGATGTCGAAATGCGGGCATTGGCTGTGTAGAATGCAAACAGCCGATCATCGATTGCGTGCTCAAGGAGCTGAAGCCGATACAGGAGCGCGCCAGGGAATATGAGAATGATATGGCTACCGTTCGTTCCATCGTTGATGAGGGCAATGAAGCCGCGCGCGAGGTTGCGCGTGATACACTTGACGATGTTCGTAAAGCAATGGGTATAGCTTATATCTAATGACTGATCCAGACCCGCAAGAGCCGACCACGCCGCACCAGGACGAAATGCCATTCGCGCTGGTCGCAGGTGAGCCGCTGACGGTCATTCCCAAAGACCTGTACATTCCACCCGATGCGCTCGAGGTAATTCTGGAAGCCTTTGAAGGCCCGCTGGATTTACTGCTTTACCTGATCAAGCGGCAGAATCTCAATATCCTTGAAATCCCGATCAAGGATATAACCATTCAATACGTGCAGTACATCGAAATGATGCAGATCATGCGCATCGAGATTGCCGCCGAATACCTGCTGATGGCGGCCATGCTCGCTGAAATCAAATCACGCATGCTGCTGCCGCGTCCGACTGAAGAAGAGGACGAGGATGATCCCCGTGCTGAGCTGGTGCGCCGGTTGCAGGAGTACGAGCGCTTTAAACAGGCGGCACAGGACATCGACGAATTACCGCGAATGTACCGCGATACTTTTACACCATCCGCAGAGGTGCCCGAGATACACCAGGACAGGCCGATGCCGGAAATAGACCTGCGTGAGCTATTGTTGGCTTTCAAGGACGCGATGTCGCGTTCTGAAATGTATAGCCACCACCAGATACAGCGTGAGGCCCTGTCTGTGCGCGAACGCATGAGCAAGGTGCTCGACCGGATATCGGCAGAAGGCTTTACCGACTACAGAACATTATTCAGCATCGAAGAAGGGCGTCGCGGCGTCGTTGTGACCTTGCTCGCGATTCTGGAGCTGGTAAAAGAACAATTAATCGACATGGTGCAATCGGAACCGTTTTCCACGATACACATTAAGGCTGCGAGTGGCAGCCAGGCTAGCTTGCCTAAAGAGGATTGAGCATGGAACAACAACAATTAAAAAATATCATCGAAGCAGTCCTGATGTCAGCAGAAAAGCCTTTGAAGGTGAATGATATAGAAGTCCTGTTCGCAGGTGATGAAGATGTACCTGCGCGCGATGAAATTCGAAAGACTTTGAAGCAGCTGGGTGAAGATTATGAAAACCGCGGATTTGAACTCAAGGAAGTCGCCAGTGGTTTTCGTTTACAGGTCAGGCAGGATTATTCACAGTGGATCGGCCGCTTGTGGGAAGAAAAACCCGCGCGTTACTCGAGGGCCTTACTCGAAACGATTGCATTGATTGCCTACCGTCAACCGATTACCCGTGGTGAGATCGAGGAAGTGCGAGGTGTCAGTGTCAGCTCGAGCATCATCAAAACATTGATGGAACGCGAATGGATCAAGGTGCTTGGCCACAAAGATGTGCCCGGCAAGCCTGCCTTATATGGAACTTCGAAAGAGTTTCTTGATTATTTCAACCTGAAGTCGCTGGAAGATCTTCCAAGCCTGGCCGAGATCAAGGACCTGGATCAGATTCACCAGGAGCTTGATCTTGATATCGATCATACCGAGGCTGCTGATGAGCAGGGCGAAGCCGGATCAACCGATGCCGGATCAACCGATGCCGAATCAGCTCCCGAACAAGCTGATGAAGACCAGGCTGATCAAGACAAGGATAACATCACGGCTGAAGTTGAAGCTGATGATGTTGAGCCTGTTGCTGAGGAAGGTCATGCTGAAACTTCCAGTACAGAAACCGGTGCTGAAAAAGCGGATGAAGATCCCGATGTGCATA
>DAOWLL010000263.1 GCA_030641945.1 Gammaproteobacteria bacterium
CAGTTAATCATGACGGCAACACCGATACCTAGAAGCCTCGCAATGACGGCTTATGCTGACCTTGATTATTCGATTATCGATGAATTGCCATCCGGCCGTAAACCGGTTTCAACAGTCGTTGTTTCCGAGCAGCGCCGACAGGAAGTTCTGGATCGCGTGGCCAAATCCTGTGCCAGGGGTGAGCAGGCCTACTGGGTTTGTACACTGGTCGAGGAATCGGAAGTATTACAATGCCAGGCAGCAGAAGAAACAGCCAGTGTATTGCAGCAGGCGCTCCCGGAGCTGAGTATCGGTCTGGTGCATGGTCGCATGAAACAGGAGCAAAAGAACACGGTCGTCAATCATTTCAAACAGGGCGATATTAACCTGCTGGTTGCCACGACTGTTATCGAGGTTGGTGTCGATGTGCCTAACGCTTCCCTGATGGTGATAGAAAACGCGGAGCGTCTGGGTCTGGCGCAGCTGCATCAATTACGCGGCCGGGTTGGTCGAGGAATAAAACAAAGTGCATGTGTGTTGATTTACTCTGCGCCGCTGTCAGAGCGCGGCAAGCAGCGGCTGGCGGTATTGCGAGAAACAAACAGCGGTTTTGTAATTGCGCAAAAAGACCTGGAGATGCGTGGCCCAGGTGAAGTACTGGGAACGCGCCAGACGGGTTTGATGCAGATGCGTATCGCTGATATTGTCAGGGACGAGCACTGGCTAACAGAAGTGAACGCCGCTTCGCGTTATATACTGCACAACCACCCGGATATGATTAAACCGCTGATACGTCGCTGGCTGGGCCGGGCTGAACGCTATGGTGCTGTTTAATGGAATTCAGCGCAGTATAACTGTTGTTATCGCTGGTTTTTATACAGGCTCTCGACTATTTATAGTTATGACATTCTTATTGATATAAGGCGCAATGATCGAACAGGTACTCAGTAACGGTGCGGTTGGCACGGAAGTGAAGGCGGCCTATAAGGCCAGTGACTTCAGCGACCGCGTCATGCTAACCCAGGTCACACGCCTGATCGAGGGATCGGGTATTGGTGGCCTTGTCGGTTTTATTATGGCCATACTCTGGGTTGTGCTGCTGTGGAACAAACTGCCGCATGTGGTACTCAGTGTCTGGCTTGGTGCAATGGCGCTGCTGATTACCGTGCGTACATTTATCACTTATTCAAGAATGTACGACCCTGCGCGCAAACGCGCATATGTGGATATTGCGCGTCGCTGGTATGTGCTCGCGGTATTAATTACCGGCGCATGCTGGGGGGTCACATCAACGCTAATGTTTCCCTACGACCGCGTTGAGCAAATCGTGCTTGCATTCATCCTTGCCGGTGTTGCCGCAAGCGGCGTTACTTTGTCGAATGTGGCCTGGTTGTATTCCGGTTTCGTAGGTCTTGCACTGATGCCATTAATGGTGCGCCTGTTTTATATTGGCGGCGAGGTTTATTATGCGCTGTCGGCCATGACCGGTCTTTTCATGGTGGTGATGATACTGGCTGTCTATCGTATGTATCTTGCATCGTGTGATGCGCTCAGGCTCGAATATACCAACGAGGAGCTTATCCAGAATCTGACAAGGGCGGGCGCAGAACTGGAAGATATGAACAGGGAGCTCACGGAAGAAATTGAATATGTAAAACGCATGGAGCAGGAGCTGAAACAGGCGAAGGACAGGGCGGAAGAAATGAGTCAGGCCAAGGGCGAGTTTCTGGCAAATATGAGTCACGAGATTCGAACACCCATGAATGGTGTTATCGGTACATTACAGTTGCTGTCTGATACAAAACTCGGTCCCGAGCAACAGGAGTACGTCACTACCGCGCACAAGTCGGCACATTCATTACTGACGATTCTCAATGACATACTTGACCTGTCGAAGATCGAGGCTGGCAAATTAAACATAGAATTTATACCGCTCGATTTGCGCGAGATAGTCAGCGAACTGATTACCCTGCACACCATGACAGCAGAAGAAAAAGTTATTCAGCTTTATGCTGATATTGATGAAGAATTACCGCAGGTTTTAATCGGTGATCCGACACGAATTCGGCAGATACTGGCCAACCTGATTTCCAATGCGCTCAAGTTCACAGAAAAAGGCCACGTGGTGGTAAGGATTAGTGTCATCTCGAGTGATGATAAAAATGCGGATATCCGCATGGAAGTGGAAGATACCGGCGTTGGCATTAAAGAAGAAATCAAGGACAAGTTGTTTAATGAATTTACCCAGGCAGATGGTTCTACTACGCGTAAATACGGTGGAACAGGGCTGGGTCTGGCCATTGTCAAGCAGCTGGTGGTAATGATGCACGGCCAGTATGGCGTTGAAAGTATTCCCGGAGAAGGTTCAACATTCTGGTTCAGGGCGCCTCTTGAAATCAGTGCCGAGCAAACCATAAATCTGTGGCCTGACCAGGAGCTGGAGATAGAAGGCAATCTCAGCGGGCAGGTATTGCTGGTGGAAGATAATCCGATCAACCAGATGGTTGCACAGAAGATGCTTGAGAAGATTGGAATTGAGTCAACTCTCGCAGCTGATGGGCAGGAAGCTCTGAACTTGCTGGAGCAGGGTGAATTTGATGCGGTGTTAATGGATTGCCAGATGCCGGTAATGGATGGATTTGAAGCCACTCGACGCATACGAGAGCAGAGTGTCTTGCTCGAGCTGCCGGTAATCGCGATGACCGCAAATGTGATGGAAGGCGACCGTGAGAAGTGCTTAGAGGCGGGCATGAATGATTACATTGGCAAGCCGGTAGTCCAGGCGGACCTGAAGAAAACACTTGCACGCTGGTTGAGCTGATCGCCCCGGTATTTTTCATTTTCGCAACCCGTGCCGATTAGCGGTATCATTCAGCGGGTTGGTTCCACAGTAGCCCGCATATTGCACGAAGGCGGACACGGAATGCTTATTAGTGATTAATAGTAGAGTCATATTCAGCAAAATGAACGGGTAAAATCCTGTTACAGTGTGTCCTATTTGGTTTTATGAACAAGCTGGCGTCGCATCTTGAACGATCCCCCTTGATCCATAGCTATGGCTATGAATCCGCGGACGATCGTCCAACCTGCTTAGCCAGCTTGCCCCTAAAATCCAAATCCTTCATGCAATATGCGGGCTAGGTCATTCGGTCGTTAATGTACGGACTTTTTCTTCAGCAGCGCTGGTTTCAGCGGCGGCAGCTATTCTCCAAGCATGTGCCTGAAGATATCCAGGCATGGTTGTTTGATCCTGCTTCACTCACAGCGCGTCTTAAACAGAAATGTACGGCTGATTTCCGTGTAGAAGTCCTGTCACAGGCTATACAAAAGCCTCGCCTGGACGAATTTAAAATATTGGGGATGGAAACCGGAAGTTACGCCCTGATTCGACAAGTGAAATTATGCTGCGGCCATGCTTGCTGGGTGTATGCAAGAACGGTCATTCCATTTTCGACGCTTAAAGGTAAACAGCGAGTTTACGCAAACCTTGGTACACGCCCCCTCGGCGCCATGTTGTTTGCGGATAGAACCATGCAGCGGGACGAGGTTATGGTGACGGTATTATATGGCAGTCAGTTACCCGCGGGGCTCGGGCTTGCAGAGGACGATATGGTGTGGGGACGGCGATCAGTGTTCAGGGTGGTAGGAAAGCCGTTACTGGTGAGCGAGTATTTTCTTCCGGCATTGATTGACGAATGAAACGTAATCGGGGGCCTTGTTCATAATTTCCAGCCAATTAAGCTTTTAGCCACAGAGGTCACAGAGAGCACAGAGTTTTTTTGTTAACTGTAGGAGCGGCTTTAGCCGCGAACATTGGCTAATCGTGTTTATCAGCATTTGTTTTCGCCTTGATGGTATTCAATTAGCAACCACAATTATTTATCTCGTGTAACTAAGCTTTTGGTTTCGCCTTGATGGCGAGTTACTTTTCTTTGCATGCCCAAAGAAAAGTAACCAAAAGAAAAGGCACCCCGGCCAGTTTGCCCTATCGGGTCCCCGAGGCATTC
>DAOWLL010000565.1 GCA_030641945.1 Gammaproteobacteria bacterium
CTATCTAATATTCATTATTCATTATTCATTATTCGTTATTCACTACCGTGTCAGCCCTATGTAGCCCCAGGTAAGAGCAAAGGCAAACATAATACCGACGATTCCCAGAATGACTGTCATGCCCTCATTCCTTTTCCAGCCCCGTGCGACCCAGTAGGCCTGCAGACCGGAAAAACCTGCGGCTGCGCCCACCACGTACAGCAGGTCCTTGTTTTCTATCTCCATCGGCAGCAGGAAAACAAAATAGAAACTGAAGGCAATACCCAGTGGTGTCAGTGAAAAAATCCATGTACTCATCTCCGCAGGATCGCGCTCACTCTCAAACATTTTTTTGAATTTTTCACCGAAACTCATGGAAACCCTCGCTCGTCATTGACGTTGTGCAAATCATTGATAATTTTAATATCAGTTTTTAACACAAGTTCAGTATATTCGCTAATTACCGAATACTAATAAATGCGTTCAGCCGTCCAGAGGACTACGCACCCCACGACCTCCCTTGTTCAACACATGGGTATAAATCATTGTCGTTGATACATCCGCGTGACCCAAAAGTTCCTGTACAGTCCTGATGTCGTAACCGGCCTCCAGCAAATGCGTTGCGAATGAATGACGCAAGGCATGGCAATTGACTTTCTTCTGCAAACCGCTTGCATCAGCCGATTTCTTCACGGACTTTTGCAAATTATTTTCATGTATATGATGGCGCATCACTTTACCAGAACGCGGATCTGCTGACAGCTTCACCGAAGGAAAAAAATATTGCCAGCGTAACTCCTTCGCCGCATTCGAGTACTTGCGCGCGAGTGCATAAGGCAAATGTACCTCACCAAAGCCGGCGTTAAGATCATCGTCATGTAAGCGCCTGACTTTGTCAAACTGTTGCCGCAAAGGTGACTCCAGCCGCTGCGGTAATGGCACAACACGATCCTTGTTACCTTTACCGTTACGCACGACGATTTGTTTGTAATCGAAATCGATATCACAGACCCGCAGTCGTACGCATTCAATTAGACGCAGACCGGCGCCGTACAACAAGCCAGCCATGGTGTGATGCAACTCATTGCCAATGCCAGATAGCAATCGATTGACCTCATCTTTGGACAACACCACAGGTAGGCGTTTTGGCTTTTTAGATCGAGTAAACTCGATATGTCCTTCTACAGGTATATTTAACACATGCCGAAACATGAACACCAGTGCGTTCAATGCCTGTTTCTGCGTGCTTGGCGAAACATTCCGATCTACTGCGAGATGTTCAAGATAAGTCGCGATTTTGTCTGGTTGTATTTCATCAGCAGCTGTGAAACCACAGAACATCACAAATTTCGCCACCCACGGGATATACGATTGTTCAGTGCGGATAGAATAATTGCGCACCCGGATTTCAACCATCATGCGCTCAAATAGTTCCGGAAACTGTTGCTTGCATCGTTTGATGTAGTTGGATTTAGACGATGCGGACACCTTGTGCACATGAGATTCGGCAGTTTGCGGGATTCTGGCCAGCGTGGCGTGATCTTTTCCAAGCTCACGCGCACCATCGGTCCATGCCTGCCAGTCAAACCCGGCAGCCCAGTCCGGTTTAATAATTTCTACATAAAGGATGCGCAGGGCATCTATAACCTGGCAGAAACGCCAGTCGTCAATTTCAGGATTTCTGCCTATCACTTCCAGATATTTGGCGATATCGCCTGCTCCCAGCACCGAAAGTCGGTGGCCTGGGTGGGCGGCAATGAACGTCTCAACATGCTTCACATACCATCGACGTGCACCTTCAGAAACGTTGCAATCTACTGTTTTAATGATGTATTTGTCCCAGAAGCGGGAAACCGAATCGTCCATGACAATGCTCCATGCCTAAAC
>DAOWLL010000243.1 GCA_030641945.1 Gammaproteobacteria bacterium
CCTTTGCGTTGAATAAAACTTAAAATCCTCTGTGCCTCTGTGGTAAAGCTTTTTATCTGTTTAACCCACTACATTTGGGGAAGACCCCAGTTTTTATCAAGGCCGGCATCTGCCGGCCTTTTTTTTGGCGCTAAAATGATCGTCAGTGTGAACTGTTACTGGTTGATGCTTACTAAAATTCATTGATTGCCATTATCGTGGAAGTTCTGCATGCAAAAATATGATGTTGCCGTCATCGGCGGTGGTGCGGGCGGCCTGGTGGTTGCCAGTGTTGCTGCGCAGCTGGGCCTGAAAGTTGCACTGGTGGAAAAAGAAAAGCTGCTTGGCGGAGATTGCCTGCATTATGGCTGCGTGCCGAGCAAGTCGCTATTGCGATCAGCGCATGTAGCGCATTTGGCCAGACACGCTGCTGATTATGGAATAAGTGTCAGTACTGCAGACACTGACATGCATAAAGTGAATACGTATATCCACAATGCGGTTAAGACGATTCAGCAGCATGACAGTCATGAGCGTTTCCGCGAAATCGGCTGTGAGATCTATACCGGCAGTGCACATTTTGTAAATGCGCACTGCATACGGGTGGGTGACATTGAATTACATGCAAAATGCTTTGTTATCGCTACAGGGTCATCCGCATGGATACCGGAAATAGAAGGTATCAAGTCGGTCAGTTATCTAACCAATGAGGACATGTTCAGCCTTAAAGCATTACCCGGGCATTTGCTTATACTGGGTGCTGGCCCGGTAGGTGTGGAGATGGCGCAGGCATATGCGCGGCTTGGGAGCCGTGTTACCCTGATAGAGCAGGCGGAGCGAATATTGCCGCGTTTCGACCGTGATATATCACAGACATTGAAACGACAGTTTCAGTCGGATGGGATAAGCATCGTGCATGGTGTTGTTGACCGTCTGCAGCAGCAAGACGATGTTAGAACAGTCGTGCTGGATGATGGGCGCGAGTTAAGCGGCGACCAGTTGCTTGTTGCGATTGGACGCAGACCTGTTGTCAATGAGTTGAGACTTGATCAGGCAGGTGTTGAGTTCAGCAGTAGTGGCATCAAGGTCAACACGAGAATGCAGACATCAAGGCGGCATATATTCGCCTGTGGTGATGTGACAGGCTTGATGCCCTTTACGCATGTTGCAGAGCAGCAGGCAGGTGTTGTTATCGCAAATGCTATTTTCAGGATACCAAAACGAATGGACTACCGTGTTATACCGGCTGTCGTTTATACGGAACCCGAATGTGCGCAAGTCGGCATGAGCCTGGAGCAGGCGGAACAGGATGCGTCGGCGAGTGTCATACAGTTTGATATGCAGCAGCTGGACAGGGCGATAACAGACAACACCACACAGGGGTTTCTCAAGCTGGTTGTGAGAAAAGGAAGGATTGCTGGTGCTCATGCAATAGGCCATCATGCTGGCGAAATCATACATGAACTCGCGTTGGCAATTCAGGAAAACATGAAACTTTCGAAAATCACTGCTCTCGTACATGCATATCCCAGTTATTCGCAGCTTAACCGTCGTGCAGCAAGTCAGTATTATCGTGATAGTCTGTTCAGTCCATTTGCGAAAAAGCTGGTACAGCTGCTGAGTCGATGGCTACCATGAGGTGATATGTGTTAGATACCTTTGAGCATTTAAGAAATACAGATTTTCCATCAATACGAAGGAACCGGCTTGATACCTTACAGTTAAACCTGGGTTATTTGTGTAACCAGCAATGCCTGCATTGTCATGTTGATGCGAGTCCGCGGCGCACTGAAATCATGGACCGTGAAACAGTTGATAATGTTATCGAGTTTCTGCACAAACAAAATATCTCAACGCTTGATCTAACGGGCGGTGCACCGGAAATGAATCCGCATTTCAAAGACCTGGTTAAAACAGCGAGTGAGATGGGTGTGCACGTGATGGATCGCTGCAATCTTACGGTGCTGGAGGAACATGGACACGAGGAGCTTGCGGAATTCCTGGCGAAAAATGCTGTAGAGATTATTGCATCAATGCCCTGTTATCTGGAAGAGAATGTCAATGCACAGCGTGGCGCAGGCGTTTTTGCAAAAAGTATCAAGGGCCTGCAGAGATTGAATGCTCTGGGCTACGGCGTCAGTGAAGAATTAATTATTAACCTTGTTTACAATCCACAGGGGCCAAGCCTGCCGCCTTCACAGGCCGAGCTGGAACCGGCATACAAAGAAGCCCTGCTGGTCAAGTACGGTATTTCATTCAACAAGCTGTTTACCCTGGTAAATATGCCCATCAAGCGGTTTGGCAGCACGCTGTTATCCAAAGGTGAATTTGAGTCGTATATGCATACGCTCAAGTCGTCACACCAGGATGGAAACCTTGATTCAGTGATGTGTAAAAGCCTGATAAGTGTCGACTGGCAAGGTTATGTTTATGATTGTGACTTTAACCAGATGCTGGGCATCGGCCTGGGCGCAGGCAATGGAAAGACGCACATCCGGGATTTGATGGATAACGATATCAATGACGGCCCGATTGTTGTGATGGACCATTGTTATGGCTGTACGGCAGGGCAAGGATCTAGCTGCGGTGGCTCGTTGACTTAGTTGCTGTTGCGAGCGGTGAAAGTGTATTCAAAAGCAAATTTCGAGTTCATCTTTAAATATGTTTAAACACAGCTTTATCTGTTTCGTTCCTGGTTTTGTCTTCGCTGATAAAGTTTCTACTAAAATTGAGGTATTGCAACTATTTTTCCAGGCACTGTCCCGGGTATAGCAATAGGGTCATAATGAAAGTTTCCATTATCATACCTGTTCTGAATGAGGTCGAACAAATTCAGGGTACGCTTAAATCTTTAGATGTATATCGTAATCTAGGTCATGAAGTTATCGTTGTTGATGGTGGCAGCAATGATGATACTGTCATAATTAGCGAGCAATATGCTGACAAGGTTCTTCATAGCGATATGGGCAGGGCGATGCAGATGAATTCTGGTATTGCTGAGGCAGAAGGCGATGTCATGTTATTCCTGCATGCGGATACAAGGCTGCCCGATGATGCATTGTCCGGGATAATTACTGCGGTGGAAGATGGCCATTTCTGGGGGCGCTTCAATGTACGCCTGTCAGGTAATCACTTTCTGTTTCGTATAATTGAACGTACGATGAATATGCGCTCGTGTATAACGGGCGTTGCTACTGGCGACCAGGCTATCTTTGTCAGTCGGGAAAGTATAGATATTGTCGGCGGCTATCCACAACTTCCTTTGATGGAAGATGTTGAGTTCAGTAAAAGACTGCGCAAGCTTGGCTGGCCAGCATGCATAAAGCGCCAGGTGATTACATCAAGCAGGCGCTGGGAAGACAGAGGGGTGCTGCGAACTATGCTGTTGATGTGGCGACTACGTCTGCTGTTTTTTCTAGGTGTGTCTGCAGAGAAACTGGTAAAGCAGTACCAGTAGTAATACGGCCGATGAAATACCCGGATAGCGTCATCCTGATATTCTCCAAAGCGCCAGTCGTTGGCCAGGTCAATACTCGCCTGGTGCCGTATATCACGGCTGAGCAGGCGGCGAAACTACACGAAGAACTTGCCCGTGATCGTTTACACATGTGCACCACTGCGAAACTGTGTGATGTTCAGCTATGGTGTAGTCCTGATACACGACATCCTTTCTTTAGTGAATGCAAACAAAGCTATGGGGTTCAGTTGCATACGCAAACTGGCGATAGTCTTGGTGAGCGTATGTTGAGCGCAATAAAAACAATGTTGGGCCAGTATAAAAAAATAATTATTATCGGAACTGATGCACCTGCACTTGATATCGAAGCTATAAATGCAGTTATAAATGAGCTGGAGCGTAACGATATTGTGCTCATTCCCGCAGAAGATGGTGGTTATGTTTTGTTAGCTGCCTCAAAACATCATGAGGATTTACTTACTGATGTACCATGGGGTTCAGAAAGTGTGCTTGCAAGCACAGTACGTAATATCGAGCGCCTGGGCCTGGAATACAGTTTGCTTGGACAATGCTGGGATGTAGACAGGCCTGAGGATCTTGAGCGCTACATGGCTTTAAAGGGTCTTCCCCAAATGTAGTAGGTTAAACAGATAAAAAGCTTTGCCACAGAGGCACAGAGGCACAGAGGATTTTAAGTTTTATTCAACGCAAAGGCGCAAAG
>DAOWLL010000335.1 GCA_030641945.1 Gammaproteobacteria bacterium
GGGACCCGATAGGGCAAACTGGCCGGGGTGCCTTTTCTTTTGGTTACTTTTCTTTGGGCATGCAAAGAAAAGTAACTCGCTCCAGCAGGAGCGAAACCAAATGCTTAGTTACACGTGATAAACAGACTGATATAACTATTTAAGCCACCAAGTCGTAATAAGCTGCAATATCCAGGGTAAAAAAGATAAATCCAGACTATTGTCGAGTCCTGGTATCAATCAGCGATTCATGCAGCGGGATGACGCTGCCTGCCAGGCGATCAAATGCCCCCGCGCTCCCTGTATCACTCCACAGTTCCAGGCTCTGAATCGGCTGTAATGCCGGTGAGCTGAATTCTCGAATGGTTTGCAGCAGGTCCATCAGGGTAACAAAGGCCTCTGCCAGTTGACGATAAAGGTCGGCAACGGACTTCTGTACATTGTCGCTGATGTGGTGGTAGGCCGAACGCCCCATATTGACGTAGTAGCTGACCCTGACCAGGCGCTTTTCGGCGCGTTGCGGATACAGGCCCGAGAGCAGCAGGCACTGGTCGCCGATATCACGCAGATGTTCGATGCGCATGGATTTGGGCAGGCCATGGGTGCGTAGATACTCCAGCGCCATCGCCTGGGTGGCGAGGTCCTGGTCTTTCATGAAGCGCATCAGGGTGAATACCAGGTAACTTTCCATGGATTCATCCAGGTGGCAGTTGCATTGCTCCTCGGCTTCCTTGATGAGTGAATGCCACTGTGCGACTTCGGTTTGTTCCAATATCAGCTTGTGAGCCATGAGACCACTCCTGTTGCTGAAAAATACCCTGACGCTTTTATATCTGAAGCGCCAATACTGTAGTTATAGCCCTTTTCTAGCCTAAACACCAGCCAGCGTTTATACTTGCGCGTCTTATATTCAGCAGACTTATTAATGAGTTACGACGTTTCAACATTTCAGGGGTTGATCTTTGCCGTTCAGGACTACTGGCAGAAGCAGGGCTGTGCCATATTGCAGCCGCTTGATCTGGAAGTAGGCGCAGGTACATTCCATCCCGCCACATTCTTACGTGCGATTGGGCCTGAGCCATGGCGCAGCGCCTATGTGCAGCCGAGCCGCCGCCCGACGGACGGTCGCTATGGCAAGAATCCCAACCGCTTGCAGCATTATTACCAGTTCCAGGTCGTGCTCAAGCCATCACCGCTGGATATACAGGAGCTGTACCTGGGGTCGTTGAAAGCAATGGGTTTTGATCCGCTTGAACACGATATTCGTTTTGTCGAAGACAATTGGGAATCGCCGACACTGGGCGCCTGGGGTCTGGGCTGGGAAGTCTGGCTCAACGGTATGGAAGTGACCCAGTTCACTTATTTTCAGCAGGTTGGTGGTCTTGAATGCAGGCCCGTGACCGGTGAGATCACCTATGGGCTGGAACGGCTGGCCATGTATCTGCAGGAAGTCGAAAGCGTGTTCGACCTGACCTGGACGCGCGGACCTCAGGGTGATGTGACTTACGGCGACGTGTTCCATCAGAACGAGGTGGAAATGTCGGCTTATAACTTTGAGCATGCGGATACTGAATCCCTGTTTAAATGGTTTGATACCTGCGAGGCAGAAAGTCAGCGCCTGATTGAGCTGGGATTGCCGCTGCCGGCATATGAGATGGTATTAAAAGCATCTCATACCTTTAATCTGCTTGATGCGCGCCATGCTATTTCTGTGACTGAACGGCAACGCTTTATCCTGCGTGTGCGCACATTGTCACGCGCAGTTGCGCAGGCCTATTATGATTCACGCGAGGAGTTGGGTTTTCCAATATTAAATAATTAGCCACAGAGTACACAGAGTACACAGAGGTAGATGACATGGATGAGGTCACAAACAAGATAATTGGAGCTGCAATTGAAGTACATCAATTACTCGGCCCAGGGTTACTGGAAAATATTTATGAAATTGCTCTATGTTATGAAATGAATCATGCGGGGCTAGCAGTTCAAAGACAGGTTAGTACGGATATTCGATATAAAGATATTGTTATTCGAGGTCAAAGGATTGATGTTGTAGTAAATGAAGAAGTAGTTGTTGAGATTAAATCACTTATAAGGTTGCCTGATATAGCAACATCACAAGTGCTTTCATATCTACACGCAATGAATTTGAAACGGGGTTTACTCATCAATTTTGGACAACAAAAATTGATTGATGGAATTAAACGAATTTCTCTGTGAACTCTGTGTTCTCTGTGGCAAAAATATATGACTGTAAATAAAGACTTATTAATTGAAATCGGTACCGAGGAACTGCCACCGAAAGCTCTGCAGTGTTTATCCGATGCATTTAGCCGCGGTGTCGCTGAAGGTTTGACAGCGGTCGGTCTGCAGTTCGGTCGTGTTCAATCCTATGCAACACCACGACGCCTGGCTGTGTTGATCAGTGATGTTCCCGATGCTCAGCCAGATCGTGACGTGGAGCGAAAAGGGCCGAGCCTGAAAGCGGCATATGATGCCGACGGTAATCCATCGAAGGCGCTTGCAGGTTTTGCGCGATCATGTGGTGTCAGTATCGATGAGCTCGAACAGCAGGAGACGGTTAAAGGTACATGGCTGGTGTTCAAGGCAATGGAAAAAGGCCAGCCGGTGTCAGAATTGGTACCGGGCATCGTAGATCTGTCGCTTGCCTGGCTGCTAATACCCATGTGTTGGCGCTGGGGTGACTGTGTCGCAGAATTTGTTCGTCCTGTGCTCTGGGTTGTAATGATGCACGGTAAAATAGTGATTGATGGTGTGGTGCTCGGTGTCGCCAGTTCTAATAAAACACGTGGACATCGATTTCACGCTAACAGGGAAATAGCTCTGTCCAATGCTGGTGAATATGCGGACAAGTTGAAATCAAAAGCTTATGTCATTGCAGATATAGAAGAGCGCAAGCAATCAATTCATGATCAGGTCATGAAATCAGCAAAATCGCTTGGTGGCGTGGCAGTCATCGATAATGACCTGCTGGCAGAAGTTACAGCACTGAATGAATGGCCGATAGCAGTAGCCGGTGAGTTTGAGAAAGAATACCTGAGCGTGCCCGCTGAAGCTTTGATCAAAACCATGCAGGACAACCAGAAGTATTTTCCGGTAGTTGATAAAGACGACGAGCTGATGAACTTTTTCATCACTATCAGCAATATCGATAGTAAATCACCAGAAAAGGTTAAGGCGGGCAATGAGCGTGTTATTCGCCCCCGCCTGTCTGATGCAAAGTTTTTCTGGGAACAGGACCAGAAGCAACCGCTTGAATCATTCGGAAAACAGCTGGACAAGGTTGTATTCCAGGCAAAGCTTGGTGTA
>DAOWLL010000239.1 GCA_030641945.1 Gammaproteobacteria bacterium
ACTCTGTAGAACATGCTCAACACAGTCAGCAATGCGGCGTACTCCACCACGCATATCGCACTGGGCAAATACGAAAAATCTAAAGCCAGCACATCAATAAGCTTCAATGACGTTACCATCGACTTTGGCATCGTCAACCCGATAAACGGCTACCGTTACGTGCGTACTGGCGATACAGTGCATTTAATCGATGACCACTTCTACCCACTGCTTAGCTCGCAAACCGGGACACTGGTGGCGCGCGAGCTGATAGCCAGCAATGCCGTTATCGAGAAACTGGTACTGCCAGAGCAGACCCTGTACAGGGATGAGAACAATTTCTGGCACAGCAGCAATGAACTGAATCCTGACGCTATTAACGAGACTTTGTATCACTGGAAAAACAGCCAGGCGTTTGGTGTGCATAACTACATGCAACGCGAGCCCCAGGCAGATATCAGTGTCTACCTGGCCGGCGACACCGAGCCGGTACAGTTTTATGTTACCGACATCGATCCCTGGCTGATTATTGCCCGGCCCGACCTTGATATTGAATACCATTTCAACCTGGAGTTTTATGACCACCTGCTGAGGCCTGGCGCCAGCAGCGAATCAGCCGAAGAATTGAGCGAGTAATATTTCTTTTAAATATTTATAATACACATACTTAAACATAGTGGTATTCGGTTATGTCTATTGCGAGCAAGTTCGGCTGGGACTCATTTATTATCAGGTTTATTTTTGCGTCCATTGTAGTTTTCGCCACCTACAATCCTGAAAGCGTATCCTATGTTGACTGGATAAAAGAAGAACTCCCGACATTTACCGTTTATAAAGGATTCGTTGGCGTCATCCTGGTTATCTGCTGGCTCATTCTCATCCGTGCAACCATCGGCTCGCTTGGCGCGATTGGAATTATCCTGGCAACTGCCTTCTTCGGTTTGCTGATCTGGCTGATATTAGATGTCTTTAATCTCCCGACTGACAGTGTCCGTGTCATCACTTACATTATTCAGGTCATGATTGTCTGCGTATTGAGTATCGGTGTATCGTGGTCACATATCCGCAGGCGCGTCAGTGGCCAGGTCGATACTGACGAAATTGAAAGGGATCTGTAAGGTTTTTTCTTACTAAGCTGAAATGCCGGAACTACCCGAAGTCGAAACCACTCGCCGTGGTATCGAGCCACACATTATCAATCAAACCATTAAGAACATTGCCGTCAGGCAACGTTCATTGCGTTGGCCGATACCAAAACAGCTCGAACAAAAAGCCCGCAACCAGAAAATTGAGTCCGTTGAGCGCCGGGGTAAATACCTGCTACTCCGACTGCACACAGGCACCATCATTCTTCACCTCGGCATGTCAGGCAGCCTGCGTATCTGCACTGCAAACACACCTGCTGAAAAACACGACCATGTAGATTTCGTATTCGGCAATAACAAGATTCTTCGCCTGCGCGATCCGAGAAGATTTGGCGCGGTACTGTGGACCACAAAAGATCCTGAAAAGCACAAGCTGCTGTCACCGCTCGGTCCCGAGCCGCTTGAGGACAGTTTCAACGGCAAGTATTTATTCGAGCATTCGCGCAAGCGTACTGCATCGATCAAGTCCCTGATCATGAACAGCCATATTGTCGTCGGCGTTGGCAATATTTATGCTTGTGAATCTCTGTATATCGCCGGTATAAACCCAAAACGCAAGAGCGGCTCACTGTCGCTGGCACGCTGCGAGAAACTTGTCTCCGCCATTAAACATGTGCTGGCGGAGTCAATCGAGCAAGGAGGGACAACGCTACGCGACTTTATTCGTGAAAATGGTGAGCCGGGCTACTTTGCACAAAAGCTGTTTGTTTACGGTAGAGCGGGCGAACCCTGTTCGAATTGCGGCAAGCCAATTAAACAGATTAAACAGCAACAGCGCTCAACGTTTTACTGTGCGCGATGCCAGAAATGATTATTTACGCAGATTCGCTGGATGCCTGCGTTCTCAGGCAAGACAGAATAATTATTCACCGCAGAGGCGCGGAGGCGCAGAGAACACCTTTACTTTTTTTAACTAAAAAACACAACTTCTACTCTGCGTCTCAGCGCCTCTGCGGTTAAAATAACATCCCTGGTGTGGCACACTGCACAACCATTTCGAAATCAACTCAGAGATATAACATCATGACATCCATCGGCACCCCACTTTCCCCTTCTGCAAGCCGAGTACTTTTTTGCGGCGGTGGCGAGCTCGGCAAGGAAGTCGTCATCGAGCTGCAACGCCTCGGCGTCGAAGTGATCGTGGTCGACCGTTATGCAAATGCACCGGCGATGCAGGTCGCGCATCGCAGCCATGTTATTTCGATGCTCGATGGTGATGCCCTGCGTAAAGTAATCGAATCAGAAAAACCGGATTACATCGTGCCTGAAATCGAGGCCATTGCTACTGATACGTTAGTCGAGCTTGAATCTGAAGGCTACAACGTCATTCCTACTGCCCGGGCTGCACAGCTCACCATGAACCGCGAAGGTATCCGCCGCCTGGCCGCAGAAGAGCTTGGCATCAAAACCTCGCCCTACCGCTTTGCATCCAGTCGTGAAGAATTTGACCAGGCCTTGAAGGAAATCGGTATACCCTGTGTGGTCAAACCAATCATGAGTTCATCGGGCAAGGGCCAGAGCACCATCAAGCGCGAGAGCGGTATCGACAAGGCATGGAACTATGCACAGGAAGGCGGGCGCACTGGCGCCGGCAAAGTCATCGTCGAGGGATTTGTTGATTTTGATTATGAAATTACCCAGCTCACGGTGCGTCATGCCGGCGGCACCAGTTTCTGTGAACCGGTCGGTCATATCCAGGTTGATGGCGACTACCGCCAGTCATGGCAACCACAGAAAATGTCGGATACTGCGCTAGAAAAGGCACGTGATATCGCCGAAAATATCACCGGCTCCCTGGGTGGACGCGGTATTTTTGGCGTTGAACTGTTTATCAAGGGCGACGATGTCATATTCAGTGAAGTATCACCACGGCCCCACGACACCGGCATGGTCACCATGATTTCACAGGACCTGTCGCAATTTGCCCTGCACGCCAGGGCCATACTTGGCCTGCCGATACCCAATATTCATTTTCATGGACCCAGTGCCAGCAGCGTGATCCTGGTGCAGGGCGACTCTGATAAACCCTGTTTTGAAAATCTCGACAGAGCACTCGAACAGGAAGACACTCAATTGCGCTTGTTCGGCAAACCTGAAGTCAGCGGCCAGCGACGTATGGGCGTGGTGCTTGCACGCGGTGATTATGTTGAAGAGGCGCGCAAAAAGGCTATCACGGGCTCAGGTGCAGTAAACATCAAATTGTGAGGCGAATATCCATGATGAAATATTTTTACAGCGTAGCTGCCATATTGCTTGTATTTGGCTGCACTGATACCGAACAGGCCAGTCAAGCACCTTTTCTGGGTACCACATGGAACCTGGCCGAGTTGAACAACAGAAAAATACAGCACCCCGGCCCACAGGTACCACATATGCGATTTGAGGCAGAAAAAGTAACGGGCAATGACGGCTGCAATAATTTCTTTGGCGGTTATACGCTGGATGAAAACAACCTCGAGTTCGGCATGCTGGCCTCGACACGCATGGCATGCCCGCACATAGAAAATTTTGATATCGAATTCAATAAAATGATTTCTGTAACAACACGCTACCTGATAAGCGGTAACAAGCTGGAACTTTTAGAAAACGATAAACTGTTAGCAAGCTTCATTGCTGCTGAACAGAGTTAAGATGATTACTCTCGCAAAGCCGCTAAGCCCGCAAAGGAAGACGAATGAAACGATACTATCTCATGCAACTAAAAACACATGTCACCTTTGCGTTGTTTGCGCCTTTGCGAGATAACAGGGCATTAATCCTGTAGCACAGGACAGTTCGCGACTAAAGTCGCTCCTACAAACAATCAATAAACCTCTGCGCCTCCGCGCCTCTGCGGTGAAAAATGGTTTCTGGGTAAAGTAAGCACTCCAGGATCACGCTTCGCTTCATCCAGGCTACAGCGCTTCCGATTTAAAAATTAGGGTCTACGCGGAATCGTGTGGGTTGATATTGGCATTTCTTGGTAGTGGTGGAAGAAATGCAGCAATGATTTTTAGCTTAAGAAATTCCTCATCACGATAGCCATAGGCTCGTCGTTGTAGAACCCGGAT
>DAOWLL010000381.1 GCA_030641945.1 Gammaproteobacteria bacterium
ACCGCCTTCGACCACGTGCAGGTAACCCAGCCTTTTCGCGCTCAACGCTTCGGCAACATAATTGAACAGTGCCTGCGGGTCCGAATCATGGATATCATTGAACGAGTTATCGGGTGAAATCCGCACACCCATTTGTGATGTGTCCCAGATCTCGGCAACAGCATCGATCACTTGAAGCAGCAGGCGGGCACGGTTTTCGAACGATCCACCGTAATTGTCTTCGCGCTGGTTGCTACCATCACGCAGGAACTGGTCCAGCAGGTAACCATTGGCAGCATGAACTTCGACACCATCAAAACCGACTTCTTTTGCATTAATCGCCGCCTTGCGATACTGGTCAACAATGCCCGGCAGTTCATCTGTTGCCAGTGCGCGCGGCTCAACAAAAGGCTTCATGCCTTCAAATGTTACCGCTTCACCTTCAGCCCTGATTGCAGATGCGGAAACCGGCTGTTGATTGTTCGGCAACAGGTCAGGGTGGGAAATGCGGCCACAATACCAGAGCTGGAGAAAGATAAGCCCATCTTCATCGTGCACGGCCCGGGTGACATCTTTCCAGCCGTCAACCTGTTCCCTGCTGTGAATGCCGGGTGTTGCCGGGTAGCCCACACCATCCGCTGATACCTGGGTGGCTTCTGTAATAATCAGTCCGGCAGTGGCGCGTTGACGATAATAACTGACGTTCATGTCCTGCGGTACGTTGCCCTCAGCTGCACGGTTGCGCGTCAACGGCGCCATCACCATGCGATTACGCAGACTATTAGGGCCAATGGTTATCGGGCTGAATAAATTGTGTGTGTTGCTACTCATTGTTGTTCCCCGTAAGAATGATCACTCAATGATTATCTAATATGTTTACTTTTTGACCGGCTTCATCAGCTCAAGCGTTTTTCCTTCGCAGTCGTCTATGTAAATCGACTCAGTACAATCACGATGTTTTACCAGTGGCCCGTGCGATTCAGTACCGTCATGTTCAATAGCAATATGCGCAGGCTGCTGCCCTAGGGTTTTATTCGAGCCGTACTCAGCCGTATACCGAGCGGACCTCGCGGTATCCACAAATTAAGCTGCTGACCGTTTCTCAAAACGGATACATTAACATATTCACCACGCTCACCCAGCGAAGTCGCTTGCTGTAATTCACTCCAGCTAAACACGCGTTTGTTGTCATAATTGAGAATCATGTCGCCATCTTTCATCCCCGACATTTCAGCTTGAGAACCCATCATCACCGATACAACCCGCACTCGATTGCTCTGCCCACTTGCATATAAATAGCTGTCATAATAATCATCACCGATTTCTTCGCGCAACGACGTGTCCTGTTCACGCAACTCATTCATTTCGCGCGTATAACGTCCAGTGTTTAGATAGCCTTCGCGCGATGCGCGGTCACGCAGCTCGAGAGTTCTCATGTCAAACTCGTTCCTGCGGCGAACGATATCTGCTGCCAGCAGTTCATTGATGCCGGCCTTGACAAGCGTTTGTGTCGTCACCGCAGGACTCATGGAACTAACAGGCGTATCGACTGTTGACGGGCTATGAATTGCTAATGCGCCGGTTTCTTTTGTTTCGTCAACTTCAGCATCAGCAACCTGTTCAAGTTCCTCGATACGTTCGCTTAGCAACAGGACCTGATTTTCAAGCGCCTGTATACGATCACTGTCGGAAGTCTGCGTGACGACAAAAGCATTTGCCACCGGAAGATCACTGGTTTCAGTATGAAGGGCAGGCGTTGTATGCAGTTGTTCTAATAGCTGTTGTGTTATTTCTTTATCACGGCCGTACATCATGGCAACGCCAGCAGCAATGCCAAGCGCGAGCAAACCAGGTATCAGGATGAACTGCTTATTCATTTAATAAACCTAAAATCACAGCATATCGTAGGAGCGGCTTCAGCCGCGAATTTATTCCAATCCCCGGAATACGTTTCACTTCTTCCAGGCTGTCATTCACTATTCACTATTAGTTATTCACTATTCACTGTTCTTCATTCACTGTTTTTCCCAAACCAGTCATAAATACTAAAATCATTCTCATAAGGCACACGTTTTGCATTGACCAGTTTCGGTGTAATTGAATTAATGTACACCGTCATGTAATGATGCTGCAGGTTTTTCTCTGTCAGCATTTCATTAAGAAAATCAGTCGCGCGCATCATGCTGTCAACACCTTCCAGCTCTGAATAGGCATTGCCTGCCTGCAGCACCACTTCTGTTCCAAGGTGCCAGTAAATTTCCATATTCATCAGGTCCATCGGGTCCAGCGGCGGCACCAGCGGCACCATGTCTTTTGGTGTGACGACACGGGTAACATCGAGATGACTGTATTGCCGGCTGCCGGATACGTTTGTGACCTTGGGCTGACCAAATGTTATTACCTTGCCCACATCATAACCACCGGCATCAAGATACATGGCGAGTATCAGAGCAACCGCTCCACCCAGGCTGTGCCCGGTGGTGTTAATGCGATAGTCCTTGTTGAGTTTGGCCTTAACTTTATCGTAAAGATAGTCAGCAGACTGCGCAAAGCCCTGGTGCAGTTTGATGCCGGTATGCTTATTCGGCAGCAGCTGAAATGCAACATCAACCATTGCATTTTCGACATTAGAGGTGCCGCGCACTGACAGGATCTGCTGCTGTGTCGCATCGTTGCTCGCCAGAAAATAGCTTACCGCGTAACCCGGCAGCTGCTCATTGACGATCAGCGTGTATCCCTGGGCAGCCAGTATTTTCTCAATTTCGGCTTTGTCCTGGTAAGACGCATCGGCAATCAGTGCATATTCATGCAGCATTTTAAAGCGGTCAGTGTCGCTGCCTGTGTCAGCAAGCACAGGAAAGGACAGCAATGCTGCCCATAAGCAGATAAAAGATAGTGTTTTATTCAAAAGATTATTCACTATTCATTGTTC
>DAOWLL010000367.1 GCA_030641945.1 Gammaproteobacteria bacterium
ATTATTATGTGTTGAGTGGTAAGGTAAACCTTGTGCTCAATGAAGATTGATTTGTAGGCCACCATAAGCGAAGCGTTGCTGGCCTACAAATCAATCTTCATTGAGCACAAGGTTTACCTTACCACTCAACACATAATAATCTCTGCGGCCTTTGCGCCTCCGCGCCTTTGCGTTAATAATTACGTTTATTACACCGAAGCCAGTCTGAAGATCGGCGCGGTGACAAACTTCAGCTTCTCATGCGCTGCTCTGAGCGCAGCTGTCACCACTTCAGGCGAGTCGGCTTTTGCGAAAATAAATCCAAGATACTGGTTGCCTTCAGGCAGGGGTATCAGCTCATGGCCTTCGGAGATCACAATGTCGATTTTTTCAATATAAGGGACTTTTTGCGCGGCCAGAATACCTTCGACGCGTCTCAATAAGCCCGCCTGCCGGATAGGTATCATCATTACACCGCGGCTTTGAGTTATTGCTGCGGGCTGCACCGGCTCTCCAATCGCGAGCGACACGGTCAACTGTTCGAGGTTTTTGTTGTTGCCGTTATCCAGGGTACGGGCACAATCGCCGCCAATCGTGCGAGCAGCGACTTCCAGTATCCATGCATCCATGGCGTTGACACGTAATTCGGCATGAACAGGGCCGGTTGTTAAGCCAAAGGCTGTGCATGCCTGCTGTACACGTTGTTTGATAATACTCAGGGTATCGGCATCGAGTTGCGATGGCGTGACATAAATCGTTTCTTCAAAGAACGGGCCGACCAGGGGATCAGGTTTATCGAACACGGCCAGCGTATGTAACTCGCCTTGATGAAGATAACCCTCATAGGCAATTTCAATACCATCGATGTAGTCTTCTACAAGTACATGGTCGTGTTCAAACGGGTCCGGCGATTCGGAAATGATGCGCCTGATGCGCTCACAGGCGTTTTCGAATTCACTTTCATTATTTGCACGAATGACGCCGCGGCTGGCCGCCATGTTTAGCGGTTTGACCACGCACGGCCAGGGCAAACCTGCCATCTGATGATCAAGCGGTTTGCTGATATCGATCAGGCAGTGGATTGGAACCGGGCAGCCAGCCAGCATCAGGTGTGCCCGTGCCAGGTCTTTTCTTCGTGTCAGGCGAGCGGCTGCAGGCGGATTGTGGGGCAGGCCGAGCCTGTTGGCGGCATGTGCTGCCAGCTCGACAGTACTGTCATCACTGCCGATGATGCCGGCAAATGGCCTTAGCCGGGCTTCTTCGAGTATGGTGGCAAGGGCTGAATCATGGTCATCCAGGTCGATGTGCAGGCCCTGGTTGACTTCGGTTGTGAGTGAATGTTCACCACGGGACCCAATTAGCACCTTCAGCCCCATCTGCATTGCTGCGGTTAGATAAGGGGCTATGCGATAGCTATTGGGTTGAGAGATTAATAGGAGACGCTTGCTAATCGCTTAAACACTAAGAAGATAAGGATACAGATCTCAGCTGGCAAGGAGGCAGGTTAAAATCTGCTGTGAGCTTGTTCCTGTTCATGCACAGGGCACACAAAGCTGATTTTAACACGGCCTCCAGCCATCCGAAGCGTGTATATGACTAACCGCAGCCACCGCCCGATGCACCACCGCAAGCGCCGCAGGTTCCTGAACCGCCGGTGTTGGCAAATACATTTTTGAATACAAAGCTGGCGCTGGCGCCCTGTGTCTGGTAGTCGACTTCTACACCTTCAAGATAGCTGAGCGCTACAGCATCGACATATACCTTGAGGCCGTCCTTCTCCAGGGTGCAGTCATATTCATTTGGCTGATCGACGAAAGTCATGCCATAGCTCATGCCGCCGCATCCGCCACCTGAGACGAAAATACGAACACCATTGACGCCTTCTTCGTTTTCAGTCAAGGCCAGTAATTGCCTGACTGCTTCCGGGGATACGTTGATCTGGTCTGTTAACTGATTGTTGAACTGGATATCTGACATAACAACCTCGTGTGTGTCTGAAACTAGTATGGATTCTACCAAAATTATGACAAGATGAGCGCCCGATAATTCCTTTAATTCCAGGTGGTTTTGATGCGCCCGAGAGCTGGGGTTATCCGTTATTATCGATAAGCTGAAAAATATGATGCCTGAGCCAAAAATACATCCCACCGCGATTGTCTCCCCCAATGCGAAGCTCGCTGAAGGTGTTGCCGTGGGGGCCTATTCGATCATTCATGAACATGTCGAGATTGGTGCAAATACGTTCATCGGCCCGCATACCGTGATACACGATTATGTACGGATGGGTGCTGATAACCGTGTACACGCGCATGCTGTCATTGGTGACCTGCCGCAGGATATTTCTTTTCAACCTGCCACAGAAACCTGGGTCGAAATCGGTGATACCAATACCCTGCGTGAAGGCGTTACCATTCATCGTGCGACAGCGCCATCAAAACCCACGTCGTTGGGCTCTGGCTGTTACCTTATGGTCAATGCGCACATCGGTCACGACTGCAATGTGGGCGATGGCGTGATTCTCACAATCAATTGTGCAGTGGGTGGGCATGTCGAGATAGGCAGTAATGCTGTTCTTGGTGGAAGTGTGGTTGTTCACCAGTTTTGCCGCATTGGACCCTATGCCATGGTGGCCGGGTTTACCGCAGTAAGAAAAGATGTGCTGCCATACACGATGATTGGCGGGAACCCGGTACGCCATTATCGCTTGAATAGTGTCGGTTTACGCCGCTCAGGCATTAAAGGTGACCGCTACCGCGCACTGGAAAAAGCTTATCGAGTCCTGAGATCAGGCGATAAGTCCCTTCAAGGTTTAGAAAACACCGATGAAGTCGAGTATTTGCGTGGTTGGCTGTCAAAGAACTCGAAACGCGGATTAAGCGGCTTTGTTCGCGAAAAGGTATAACAGGACATATGTCCACAGATAAACGCAGATGAACACAGATATTTAGAAACTTAAAAACGCTTTCATCTGCGTTTATCTGTGGATAATTTGTTTTTGCTTTTTATGATTTGAGTTCATCTG
>DAOWLL010000081.1 GCA_030641945.1 Gammaproteobacteria bacterium
ATTTAAGCGAGGACAATAAGCGAGGTATTCTCCAGGAGACATTCTCTGGTTCTGAAGCCTTGATGACTCACCTGGCCAACGTCGGTCCCTCTTTACCAGAGCTTCTTGCTATAGCCGACATCACAGCTTGTTTAACCGTCTCGGCATCGAACCTGAGTTCACCGGAGTCAGTAAACTCGGGTTGTGCCTGAATGCTGGATAATGCGGATATTATTTCATCATGGCCAAAGTGCTGTGCTGTGCTGGTAGGGTATGCAGAGATTTCCTCGCCGCTTTTAGCTGCTTTTGCGCCACCACCTTTAACGGGGGCACCAAGGAAATCAGACAGGGTATTACTTACCCTGCTTGCGGGCATACCGGCTGTTTGATGCTGATAAGCGCCATGCTCATCAGGAGGCACTTGTGTGCCGCTGAAGCCTGCGCCGGATTCCCCGGCTTGAGTTTGTGTTGGTGCTGAACCCGAGGTCGCTTGAGCATTGCCATAATTGCCACCTGGCGTTGCGGTCTGGCTTGCCTGGTAACCACCCTGGGGTGCGCCACCGCCCTGAGCTGCACCGCCACCCTGGGGCATACCGGCGCCACCGCCCTGAGCAGCACCGCCACCCTGGGGCATACCGGCTCCACCACCCTGAGCAGCACCGCCACTTTGTGGCGTACCAACACCATGATGGCCTGTTCTGTATGCACCGGGCGCTGCTGTGGCTGCGTATCCGCCGCCATAGGGTTGCTCACTGCCATATGGCTGCTCACCGCCCTCATCATACGATTCATCTTCAGGCGGCATATCCATAGCTTGCGGCTGGGGACCGGGAGCACGCCTGGCGCCCCTTGAAGACATTTTAATCTTAGGCAGAATACCGGCTTCGATCAGTTTTTTATTCAGACCGTCGTACAGGCTGCCGAGCTTGTGTGCGACGTCGTCCTGGAACAGCTTGAACATGACTTTTCGTTCAGGCAGTTCGAATTGATTTACCAGCGTGTCATCGTAGGCCTGGCATATTTTCATAGGCGCCAGCGCATTCTTGGCGAAGATGTCCGTTGTTTTTAGTGCAAGATGGTCAAGGCGTGTTTCCAGGTTTGAAATCTGTTCACGGAATTTACTTGCGGTTTCGGTGCCCAGGTTTTTCACCAGCACGATGTCTTCCATGTCATCCTGGCCAATCAGGCTGAGTTCGTCATCGAGTTCCTCAACTCTATGTGCGGCTTCTTCTGCCTGGGTCACAGCATAAGGACGCAACAGGGGTAGAATATTCGTGATGAAGCCTGCTGCAACTTCTGTTTTTTGTAGCAGAAGTTTCTTTTTGAGCATGTAAAATACATCTTTTTCATGGCTGTAAGCAGCTGCATCAGCCATATCAAGCAGTTTTTCATCTGCGTCGTTGAGCATCCCTGTTAACAAGTCGCGCAGACGCGTGGTTATATCAGATTTTAATTCGGCGATAAGTTCGCCGTACTCTTGTGGCGAGTCTGTCATATATTGATTGCTCATAAGCGCTTGGTTATTCCGTTTCAGACAGTGCCGCATCAAGCCTGCCTTGTTATTATAATAATCAGATTATAGACGCTTGTATGGTAATTGTTATATGCCACACACGATAATTGCGTTAACCCCATGATTGTCACAAATTTGTTCGAAAATTTGAATCTTCATTGCAACTGGATGATATCGAACTATCCTTTAATGTGCAGAAATGGCCAAAAAATCGGTTATCGAGCCGGAAACTTCGATTTCTCAGCATTTATCAACTTATTACCAGTGCAAGGACATATGTCAACCGCCATGACTGAAGAAATAACAGAAAAGCCACAAATTCTGGTTGTCGACGACTCCAAGGTAATACGTCGCGCCGCCATTAAAATGTTCGGTAATGACTACCAGGTGCATGAAGCCGTCGATGGTCTGGATGGCTGGCAGCAGCTGCAGCGTAACGATGCCATATCAGTGGTTTTCACCGATATGTCGATGCCGGAGATGGACGGCATGGAGCTGCTGGCCAACATACGCAGTTCAGATGATGAGCGTCTAGCCGCCCTGCCAGTAATCATGATTACCGGTGTGGGTGATACCGAAGATGCCAAGCGTATGGTATTTGATGCCGGTGCTACCGATTTTATTTCCAAACCATTTGAATCTATTGATCTTCTCAGTCGCGCCAAGTCCTACGCGCGCCTTAATCGCAAGGTTGTTGAACTTGAGAAGAAGAGTGGCCATGACAAGCTTACCGGCCTCTTCAGTGTGGCCAGTTTTGAGGAGCAGGGTGAAAAGGCGCTTTCATTCGCATTGCGTCATAAACTTGAAATATCAGCAGTATACCTTGAGATCGAAAATTTCCAGGATATCTATCTCGCTCATGGCAAGAGTGTTGCACAGCAAATTATCGTTGCTGTTGGCAAACGCCTGAAAGAGGTAATGCGCACCGAAGATGTCGCAGCGCGTTTAGGTGTTGCCAAGTATGCCGCGTTACTGCCTTTGACGAGTGAAGCCAACGCACGCATTGTCATCAACCGGATTCGAGAAAGTATTAATAAACTGGTATTCAACACCGGACGCGAAAAAATACGTGTATCGTTGGCAGCAGGGTATACAACTCCAAATATAAATGAGGAGCTGGATTTCACAGAAATGATGGAGCAAGCTGATACTGCACTGCAAAAAGCACTCAAACTCAGCAATGGTGAAAGAATTGCCAGTTACTTTGAGCAGGAAGAAGCTGCTAAACAAGAGCCGGTATTTACAGATGATGATCTGCGCACAGCTTTTCAGCATATTCTTGATGGCGCTTATTACCAGATTCCTGACCCCGTGTTGCAGACGCTTGCAGAAAGATTGACGCCATTTCTTGACTATGTGACAAACCGGTCGGATACTGGGCGGACTGGGACTGATAACTCCTGAACTTATGTCAGACAAGCTGCAAGGCCTAACGCCGAAACAGGCGTGGAAATTAATCAATGAAGATGCGCGCGCATTGCTGGTTGATATTCGTTCCAGCATGGAATTTCTGTTTGTAGGTCATCCCAAAGGTGCTGTGCATGTGCCATGGATTGATGAGCCCGACTGGGTGATTAATCCCCATTTCGTTACTGAAGTCAGAAAGCTTATTCTTGGTGGTGTGGTCGAGGATGACGCTCAGGGCAGTGTGCCCATTATCCTGATTTGCCGCAGCGGCAAGCGCTCAAAAGAAGCCGGACATAAACTACTCGAAGCAGGAATTGCCAATATCTATCATATCGATGAGGGTTTCGAAGGCGAGCTCGATGAGCAACATCACCGCAGTTCGTCGGGAGGGTGGCGATATCACGACCTTCCCTGGGAGCAGTGCTGATAAATACAGGTACCAGGTACGAGTAACCAGGTACCAGGAAAAACTAAAAATTTCTCTGCGTACTTTGCGCCTCTGCGGTTAAATTAGCCTTATTTCTTTCCCTTGAAATCCAGTGATTCTGAATTAATGCAGTAACGCAAGCCGGTTGGTTGCGGACCGTCTTCGAATACATGCCCCAGGTGTGCATCACAGGCAGGGCAGCGCACTTCAACCCTTGTCATGCCGTGGCTAGAATCACGCAACTCGGTTGGTTCATGGCCATTAGCCGGTTGCCAGAAACTCGGCCACCCTGAACCTGAATCATATTTTTCATCAGAGTTGAACAGCGGTTCACCACAGCAGATGCAGTGGTACATTCCTGTGTCCTTGTTGTTGTAGTACTTGCCAGTGAACGCCATCTCGGTGCCACCCTGGCGGGCGACACGATACTGATCATCCGTCAGTTCGTTTTTCCATTCCTTATCGGATTTAGTTATTTTTCGATCAGACATGGCATTATGATTTATTTGATTATCAGTCCACAGATGAACGCAGATGAACGCCGATATACACACATGTTTTCACGGTATCCTGAAACCATGGATACCACTGTATTGTTACTAATTAAAAGAATATCTGTGTTTATCTGCGTTCATCTGTGGATTTTAAACATTCGTGTACTCTGTGTTGCTCTGTGAGCTGTTTGGTTCAGCATTAACAGCAACCGTTTCCACAACAGTTTTCACCGGGTTTTACCGCTTCAATGGTCGCCGACACCACGAATTCTTCAACACCACGTCCCGGCGCCCAGTCTTTAATGAATTCTTTCGATTCATCTTTGGGTGCGATGCGAATATCTGTAAATCCGCTATCGGCAAGTATTTGTTCTAGTTCACTAATGTGAGAAGCGCCGGCCATGCAACCGGAATACAGCTGCAGGTCGTCGCGAATTTCCTGTGGAAGTTCGATGCTGGCAACGACATCTGAAATCGCAAGCCTGCCGCCATTTTTAAGTACGCGGAAGGCTTCGCTGAACACACGTTTCTTGTCAGGGGAAAGATTGATGACGCAGTTTGAAATAATCACGTCGACTGTGTCATTGGCAACGGGAAGATACTCTATCTCGCCAAGCCTGAATTCGACATGGGAGTAATTGCCTTTATCAGCATTACTTCTGGCCTTGCTGATCATGGTGGATGTCATATCGACGCCTATAACCTGGCCGCTGTCACCGGTTTCGGCAGCTGCAAGAAAACAGTCGAATCCGCCGCCGCTGCCAAGGTCGAGTACTGTTTCACCGAGCTTGATGCTGGCGATAGCGCAAGGATTGCCGCAGCCCAGGCCCATGTCTGCACCATCAGGCACGGAGTCAAGATCGGTCGTGCTGTAACCCAGGCGCGTTGAAACCAGGGTGTTAATGGCGGCATCTGAAGATACGCCGCAGCAGCTTGACTGTTCACCGCAGCAGTCGCCTTTATTGTTTGCTTCTGCAACCTCGCTGTAACTCTTTCTAACGCTCTGGCGAACTTGATCAGCCTGTTTGTGATTCATGATGTACCTCGGGGTTTCCCTGGAAATATTGACGAATATCGTTGAGCATCTCGCTATTTACCGAACAGATGACCTGCTTGCCATCGCGCTGCATATTGATGAGTCCGGCATGGCTGAGTTCCTTCAGGTGGTGTGACAGTGTCGAAGCTGCAATATCGAGCTCGCTACCCAGGTCGCCAACGCAGCATGATGTAATAATGTCCATATTGCAGGCCGTGCCAGGGGTGCAGCAGCCTGACAAAATGGTGTATATCTGCAGGCGATGCGGATTGGACAAAGCGTTGAATACAGCAGAAAATCGGTCTAAATTCTTAGTACTATAGTTCGACATATTTAGAACTATAGAACGATATAAATATTATTGCAAATTTTTGTATTAAGCAGAGATCTTTGTGCTACGGTGAGACGATGTCTGAAAGATTAACCGAAGAAGAACTAGAAAACATCAGGAAATGTGTAGTCGAGCTCAAGGTTGAGCACCGCGATCTTGATGATGCTATTGATCACCTGGTTGCGACGGGTACATTTGAGGAACTGAAAATCAAGCGTTTGAAAAGGCGCAAGCTTCAGCTTAAAGATGATATAGCCCGCCTTGAAAATACACTGATACCGGATATCCTCGCCTGAGGACATCCGGTATTAAGCTTGTAAAAAACTGATTATTTTTATTATGGGAAAGCCGGTATATGCGGCTCGGTACCGCCCATATCCGCATCCGGGTGATGCTGCTGGATTAATGCTTCGATCTCTTCCACCCGTGTTTTGGGTATGTCGATCATCATCAGTACTTCACCCTTCTCGATAGCACCTTCAAACTTGTCAATCTGGCTGTTTGGTACATCCATACCGATCATGCCTGAGATCCATGCGCCGATACCGGCCCCGGCCAGGCTAGTTCCAAGAATGGCTCCGCCACCAAGCACCAGACCCGCAGGCGGGAAAGTTACTGCAGCGATACCAGCAAGTACACCGGTAATCCCGCCAACAGCCAGTCCTCGCTCCATTGCAGGAATAAAGTCACTCTTTTGCAGCAAGTTGGCTTCCGGCAGATCACCCATCGGGGTGCCTTCTTTGGCAACAACATGGATATGATGCTCATCAACACGCTTCAACAGCAGTTCATCAACTACTGTATTGGCGGTGTTGATATCTGGCAGCATAAAATACAGTCTTCTCATTTTTATAACCTCCTCTCAAGTGTAATCGCGTCAGGCGCTCGATTTCGATTCAGTGACTATTTCATAGAAATCATTGTAAACGCCTTAAGACCTTGTATTTAGTATTATTTGTCACAATTCAAAAAGCAAGCAGTATATGCCTCTAGTATGAGCAGGGTCAATTTGGATATTTGGACTATGTAGACAATAATTAATTCATAAGGCAACATTTTTCAAACATGGTTAAGATGTCGGTGTCTGACAAAATTAGTATGTTATGAATTTCTGTTCTTCTTGTGGTTCAAAAGTAACGCTGCTTATTCCGGCCGGTGACAACAGGCATCGCTTTGTGTGCGATGAATGCGGCATCATCCATTACCAGAATCCCAATGTTGTGACTGGCTGCATACCCGAATGGGGGGACAAGATCCTGTTGTGCAAACGCGCGATCGAACCTAAATACGGTAGCTGGACTTTGCCTGCCGGCTTTATGGAAAATGGTGAAAGCAGCATGTTAGGTGCTGCCCGTGAGGCCATGGAAGAAGCCAATGCAGAGTTGCGTGATATGAAGCTATTCAGCGTATTCAGTATTCCTCATATTAACCAGGTGTACACCATGTATCGTGGAGTTTTGCACAAAGGCATGGCCAGTCCGGGCGATGAAAGCCTTGAAGTCAGGCTGGTTGCTGAAAATGAGGTTCCCTGGGATGACCTGTCTTTCCCGGTCATCATCGAGACCCTGAAGCTGTACTACGAGGACAGGAAGTCCGGCAATTATTCCACGCATTACGGTGAAATCATCAGGCTGGACCAGAAAACGATCCATGTCGAACACTATTAAGTGCAAATATTATCGGGTCTTCTCCACATCAAGTGGATAAAAATTCAAATGATGGCCACAGAGAACACAGAGGTTTACCCGCAAAAACGCGAATGCTGTTGTGTGTAAATAGCTTCATCCGGGCTACATATTAATATTTGCCACAGAGGGCACAGAGTACACAGAGGCTCTTGTAGGAGCGGCTTTAGCCGCGAATAACGCAAATATTTTGTTTTAAAGAATCCATAAATATTC
>DAOWLL010000051.1 GCA_030641945.1 Gammaproteobacteria bacterium
CCTTTGCGTCTTTCGCGTTTTTTGCGAACATCTATTTGCGTTTATTAGCGTTTATTTGCGGACAAATATTCCCTGTGTGGTCAAGGTGTTATCATGGGTCTAGCCACTGTATTTGGGGAAGACCCAATTATTTAATTCACAACTTGTTACCATTACTATGACTGGCACAGACGCTGATAAATTGCGGACACTGTTAAGGGATGAGATACATTCAGAAACATCAACAATTGCCTGGTCTGAACTGCAGCGTTTTTTTGCAGCCGGCAAAGCCATTTATGTTTCTGTTGATCTTGATCTTGTTGAAGTCGCTGTGCAGGTCTCCAATGACAACAGCGACCTGGTCAGGCAATGGATGGATACAGGTAAAATTGCACCCGTTTCAGACGACCAGGCAAGGTGCTGGATCGATACGGATACAAAAGTTTGGGCCGTGGTTGTCAAACCATGGGTACTGGTACAGGACTTGAAGGAGAATCATAGTGAACACTAAAATTATAAATGCAATCGATCGTTTGAACAAAATTCTGCCTTTAGCAGAACGGCAGCAACAGCTGGACAAGGAGATGGCTGAGGTGTACCAGAACATCCTCCATAGCTATGTTGAGCGAGGAGCAAGCTTGAGCAAGCATGAAATCGCTCAACAGATTGGTGATGTTAATGAATGCATCGAGGTGCTCAAACATAATGACATGGTCGTGTTTGATAGTGCTGGTGAACCCATTGGCGCTTATCCGTTTACCATGGAACAACGCGAGCACGAGGTAACAGTCAATGACCACCGTGTGCATTGCATGTGCGCACTGGATGCGCTCGCAGTCAGCCCCATGTTCGAGCTGGAAACAACCATTAATTCCAGCTGTCATGTTACGAAAAAGCCTGTATCGATTCACCAGCATAACCGTAAGATCCTTGATGCTGACAAAAACAATGATGTTTTTTTTGGTATCAGCTGGAGTTCAGCAGCAGATAACTGTTGCGCAAACAGCCTGTGTACTGAAATGATATTCCTCAAAGGAAAGCAGATTGCTGATCAATGGCAGACTGAAGATGCTGGCAACCGCGAAATATTTAGCTTGCATGATGCCATTGATTTTGCTGCCGGGTTTTTTGTACCGTTGATGACAAAGCAGGCCGCTTAAGACGCGCGAAACAACTATGAGCAGGATTCACCCACTCAACTATATTGGCAGAAAACTGCTGTATCTGTGGGCAAAAGTCGAGGTTGTGCCGACCAGCATAGAACAATTAAAGCTCGATCCGGATAAACCTGTAATTTATGTACTTGAATCACGCGCATGGTCAAGTCTGCTGGTCCTCGAGCATGAATGTGCACGTTTAAAGCTGATATCACCACTGGCGCGGCTGTCAACAGCTGAACTTCACAACTGGCATTCTGTATACACGATTGCTCCCCGCCAGCCATTCAAGGCGTGGTTGCAAAACCATCCCAAGCGCTCGCGCATGATCAGGGGTATTCTAGAGACACTGCTGGAAAACCCCGATCTTGATATTCAATTCGTTCCCGTGTCGATTTTCTGGGGCAGACCTGTTGCCAAACAACAACACGCACTCACCGTTCTGTTTGCACATTCATGGGAAATAGCAGGACGTATCCGCCAGTTTTTCAGAATCCTCATACATGGCAGGGACACACTGGTACAGTTTTCTGAAGTAATAAACTTCCGCAGCCTGCTGATAGACAGGCTTGATAATGATGAAAATATCGACAATATACAGCACGCACTATCGGACAGGTTGCAGCAGATCAAAATTGCAACCCTGGGTCCTGACACATCACATCGCCGCACACTTGTAAGAGAACTTCTTCTAATCCCCGAAGTGCAGGATGCGATTCGAAAAAGAAGCATCGAAGAAAACAAGTCCCCTTACAAAGCTGCCTTGCAGGCAAGAAAGTATCTTTATGAGATCATGGCCGACCGTACCAACATTACGATTCGGTTAATGCAGATAGGCCTCACATCATTCTGGAATAAATTTTACTCCGGGATAAAAGTACATCATGCCGAACAGCTACGAAATTTGGCACTCACACACGAGCTGGTTTACGTGCCCTGCCACAGGAGCCATGTTGATTACCTTCTGCTTTCATACGTTATCCACTACCAGGGCCTGTCGATTCCACATATCGCAGCCGGCAAGAACCTGAATATGCCGATTATCGGCCCGATTCTTCGCGGCGGTGGCGCATTCTTTATTCGCCGCAGCTTCAAGGGCAATGAGCTGTACTCTGCCGTGATATTTGAATACCTGGCAAAACTGGTGTCGAGGGGCACACCCGTTGAATACTTTGTAGAAGGCGGCCGCAGCCGCACAGGAAGGCTGTTAAAACCCAGGCCCGGCATGCTTGCAATGACTGTGCGCGCTTTTCTCAAATACCGCGAACGCCCGGTAGCATTCATACCTGTATATATCGGCTATGAAAAAATGATGGAAGGCAAAGCCTACCTGGCTGAATTATCCGGTCATGACAAAAAAACAGAATCACTGTATTCATCTGTACGTTCAATGATGGGCATCAAGGGCAACTTCGGCCATGTTTATACAAGCTTTGGCACACCGGTTATGCTCACTCACCATCTTGACAAGTACGAACCCAACTGGCTATTACAGGACTACGACGACACACACAGACCGCAGTGGTTAAAGCACGCTGTTAATGATATTGCCGACCAGATTATGGTAAACATCAATCGTGCTGCACATGTTAATGCCATAAACCTGGTGTCTACGGCGCTGCTTGCCACACCTAAACAACATATGGATGAAACCCAGCTGGCGAACATGGTTGATGTCTACAGCTCGCTTATTAACTCGCTTGAATATTCCAGCAAAATTATAGTGACCAGCCTTTCCGGCGAAGATCAGATCCATCGTGCTGAATCCCTCAAGCGTGTTAGAAGGCGGAAACACAAAATGGGGGACATAATCTATCTTGATTCAAGAAACATGGTATTGCTAACGTACTACCGCAACAACATCCTGCATCTGACTGCGCTGCCTTCAGTCATCGCCTGCTGCTTCAACAATGCTCCTACGCAAAGGCTTGAGAACATCGTTGAGCTTGTGTCGATCACCTACCCTTTCCTCAGGCGGCAGCTGTATATCACATGGACCCAGGAGCAGTTGCCTGGAGCTATCGAACACATACTACGCAGCCTGGTAGATCTAAAGCTGCTGGAAAAAACCGGTAGAGATGAATATTCCCGGCCGAGAGCCAGCAGTATTGAATGTGGCCAGCTGGAACTGTTGTCCAGGGTTATCTCGCCGATACTTGAGCTCTACTATATGACCTTCGCTATTTTACTGAACACCGGAACAAACAGAGTTTCTGAACCTGACCTGATTGAACACAGCTATTTAATGGCCCAGCGCGTGTCCATGATATATGAACTGAATTCACCGGATTTCTTCGACAAGCGGCTGATTACCAACTTTATCGACAGCTTGAGAGACATCGAATACATGAAGATTGATAGCAACGGCTTAATCGAATACAGTGTTGACTATCTTAAAGTTGGTGAGGACGCAGTTTCACTATTAAACAGGAACATACGTACCAGCATCCTTCAGTTATTGAATGCGGACCAGCATGGAAAGTAAACTATGAGCAAAATAGCGACAATAGTTGGCCAGACAAAAACCCTTTATAATGAAAACCTGTGGCAAGGAAGGCTGATACTTGCCACGCTTATCACACTCCTTGTACTGGTTGTTGTTCGTGTCTCGTTACCATATACCATCATATACAGCGCCACTTACTGGCTTAACACGCAAGGCGTGACTGCCCAGATTGAAGACGTAACCATCAATATCATTAAGGGTAATTTAACCGTTGTTGGCGCCACAGGCACTAAAAATAAGGTCAGTGTTTTCAACATCGGTAAGGCCTCCGTTGACTGGGAATGGAAACCGCTATCAACCAATACAATTCACATACAAAGTGTTGAACTTGAAGATTTCAATTTGAATGCCGCACAATACTCGGACGCAATTGAGATCGCAGGGATTGTTATAAAAGATACCGGCATTGTTGAACAGCAGCCCACACAAGATGAAGACACGGTAGCCTGGGGCGCCTCACTCAATCAAATCGACTTTAAGGACCTTGGCTTCTGCTTTCAACAATTTGATACTGCATATGACAAGGTCAGCCAGGAAAATAAATATTTTGACTATTGCGGCAATATTGATTTGCTCACATGGCAAGGCGATTTCAGCCTTGGCAATACGGACACACCGAGTGAAAGCCCGGGTCAACAACTGACTGTAGACGGAACATTACAGATTAAACAACTAAGCCTGCTCGATAACATACTTGAAGGAGCACTGATTGATATCGGCGACACATCTTTATCAAATATAAAGATAAATGGAATCAATGATATAAAACTAGGAGCAATCAATATTGGCCAGCTCACAATACTGGAAAAATCAGGCCATCCCAGACATAAACATGCAGTTGAATTTGACAGTCTTGATATAACCGGTATATCTGTCAGCAATCTCAATACCATCGCGATAAATTCCATTTCATTAAACAAGCCTGTCATCTCAATGGCCAGGGACGAAAAAGGCGCTTTCAAATATGAACAATGGCTAATGCAGAAAAAAATGGCATCTGCCGAACCAGAGCAAAATATTGCCGGGCGGACAGATGATAACGCCGTATTCAATATCAAACTTGGAAACATAAATATTATTGATTCAGAAGTATGCTATGAACAGGCATCTTCAAAACCCAGCAACATAGCCCAGGCCCTGGATTATTGTTTGAACCTGGCCAGTAGTGAATGGAGCGGTAACATCGCCATCACCACCCCTGCGAACAACAATTCTGTTCTGCTAGCGTTAAATGGAGACCTGTCCCTCTCCAGCCTCATTACAACGAACAACCTGTTACAAAGGGACTTGCTTACATTCGAAACCCTTGCCATCAATAAAATCGCGGTAAAAAGCCTCGATGATCTCGCATTCGGCAAACTGGATCTCGATAATGTAGCGGGCCTTGAACTGACCAGCACTAAAGACAAGCACACCATAACCGTTGCCAGCCTGGATGTGTCTGTCTTCAGTTACCGTAACAACGCCCTGGCGATTGACAAGCTGGCAATTAACGATCTTGGCCTGGAAATCACGCTAAACGAAGATGGCGCACTGGACTTTGAAAAGTGGAAGATCAACACAACTGAACAACCGTCAACAGCCAAAGCCGAGGCTAAACAGGCAGCTGCCGAGCCCATCAAGATAAAAATAGGCGAGTTCAGCCTTGATACCACCCGCCTGCTGGAGTTTGCTGATTTGAGCGTCACTCCAAACATGCTAATCGGACTGAATGAACTTCATTTAAATATCAAGCAGCTTGATTCTGATAAACCTGGACAGAAGAGTCCGATTGAACTGAGCGCAACAACAACACGACATGGAACAGTTAATATCAAAGGTGTAGCCATGCCGTTTGAGTCGAAGCCCTCGTTCGATGCTACAGGAAAAATAACCGGTCTGGACCTGCGTGCTGCTTCGCCGAGAGCCGAGCAGGCAATTGGCCATATTATAAAAAGTGGCCAGATGGATGCCGACCTTACGCTTTTATCTGACGCTGGACAGCTAGACAGCAACATTGCTCTTGTACTTCATCATTTCAAGCTGAAGGCAAAAAGCAAGGAAGATGCTGCAGCACTGGATGAAACCTTTGGTATGCCAATCAACCAGTCCTTAATGCTGCTGAAAGACAAAAAGGGCAGAATAAAACTTGATATACCAATTACCGGCGATATCAACAATCCCGAGTTCGATCCAACTGATGCCATTATTAAAGCAACCGCCAAGGCAACATCTGTTACCCTGATAACCTTCTATACACCATATGGCCTTGTTTATGCCGGCGGTAATGTTCTGTTTAATATAGCCACCGCGCTGAATTTTGATCCGCTCATTTTTGATCCAGGCTCTTCAAAATTAACCGGCGCACAGGAGGAACAATTAGCCAAACTTGCAGAATTGCTCGTTGAGCGACCGGCTGTCCACCTGACCCTGTGTGGTTCTACCAATCTGAATGACCGGGAAAAGCTGTTCACAGAAATTATAGACAGGGAAAAAATCAAGCCGCCATCAGCAGAACGCCTGAAAAAACTGAAACAACTGGGGAGCGAACGGCAGAAAAATGTCAAAGATCAGCTGGTCTCGATTGGCAAGATAACGCACGACCGACTGATATTATGCGAACCAGAACACAGTGACGATGCCGAGTCGATTGGCGGCGTAGAGATTAATATCTAACATGATCGCGGTACTGAATGTTGAATGAAAAAGTGCTATATACACTCAATATACAAACAATCATTTGGCCATATGAACTCACATCGCGCAATTACAGCATATTTTATTTTTTTCGCAGCTTTATTAATGGCAGCTTGTGATTCTGATGACAGTAATGACTCGCGTGTAGTACTGGGCACGGGTAATGAAATATTTGAACTGGGCGCCCTTCAGTACCAGACTCCTTTTGTGGTTCAGGTGACAGACGCCAATAGCAACCCCTCTCCCGGTGTTACAGTCAATTTCAAGCTTAAGCCTTTGGGCTACTTCAAGGGGAATTATGTCCCTACCGATACAGACAACGATTTGCTCGCCGAACCTGATCAATGGGTGCCCACATTAAGCGCACCTGAATGTATCACCGAAGATGCTAATGGCAACGGCGCACTTGACCCGGGCGAAGATATAGATGGCGACGGCATTCTGGATCCATCCAATTCCGCTACGTTCACCGCACACCCTGATAAAACGCCAACTATTATTCCAGGAACAGCCGCACTGATTACAGATGAAAATGGATTTGGGTACCTGTCCGTCACTTATCCCAAATCAGAAGCGGCCTGGGTAAGAACGCAAATGACCGCAGAAGTTCAGGACAGCCTTCCGGGCAACACCGTTACTCATACATTTATACTTCAGGTATTGCTCGCCGACGTGCAGGATTTGACTATATCGCCACCCGGCGGCAGCACAAGCCCGTATGGAGACGGAACCGCCTGCACAGATCCGACTTAATGGGTTTCAGTTATCAACGCACGTTGTAATATATCTTCTCCGAAATTTCATGCCAGGCCACAACCTGTTTTCGGAACTTGTCATAGGAGCTGTAGATTTCTTTCGCGGCCGGATTCTTGCCGGCGAGCTCTGATACCACTTCTTCAGACAGCGCCTTGAGCTTTGTCAGAACATCGTCGGGCAGCTTGCGCACGTCCACCTTATGCTTGTTTACCAGCGTATCGAGTGCTGCATTGTTTTTTGCGGTGAATTCGGTCGACATTTCCTGGTTAACCATTTTGCAGGCGTTGCGCACGATGCTTTGCAGGTCCTTGCCAAGTGCGTCAAAGGCCTTTTTGTTGATCAATGCTTCAAGTGTTGTACCCGGTTCGTGCCAGCCCGGATAGTAGTAATATTTTGCCGCTTTGTATAAACCAAACGCCAGGTCATTGTAAGGCCCGACCCATTCAGTCGCATCGATTGCGCCGGTCTTGAGCGAAGTAAACAGTTCACCACCCGGCAAATTGACCGGGGTGCCGCCAGCGCGTTTAAGCACTTCGCCACCGAGCCCGGGTATACGCATTTTCAAACCATTCAGGTCGTTTACGCTGTTTATTTCCTTGTTAAACCAGCCAGCCATCTGCACCGTTGTATTTCCAGCCGCAGCCGGCAATACGCCAAACGGCTCATAGGTCTGTTCCCACAACTGCATACCACCGCCGTGATACAACCATGCCGTCATTTCCTGTGAATTCATACCAAAAGGAACGGTGGAGAAAAACTGTGCTTCTTCAATTTTTCCTTTCCAGTAATAGGCAGCACCGTGCCCTAACTCCGCAGTTCCGCGCGACACCGCATCGAACACCTCAAACGCGGGCACCAGTTCACCTGCGCCGTAGACTTTCACTTTAATGCGGCCATCTGTCATTTCGGTGATCGCTTGCGCCAGCAGATTTGCGCCTGTACCCAATACCGGGAAGTTCTTTGGCCAGGTCGTTACCATTTTCCATTTGAGTTTCGTATCGGCACGCGCGATCATCGGCGCCGCAACACTGCTGGCTGCTACACTACTGATTCCCGCTTTCTTAATAAAGTCACGACGTTTCATTTTGTTACTCTCATAGATAGTTTTTTAACCGCAAAGGCGCAAAGAACGCAAAGTTAATTGATTGTTTTTACCGCAGAGGCGCGGAGACGCAGAGAACATTTAATTGTATATATGAG
>DAOWLL010000248.1 GCA_030641945.1 Gammaproteobacteria bacterium
AGCAGGTTCTTGATGTTGTTCGGAGACTGTCCGCACCACATGCCGTTACAGAACATAACCAGTGTCTTGGCTTTGCTGAAGTTAAGCAGGCCTTCGCTTTCGGTTACGCTGAATTCGTTTTCCATAATTTCCATGATAGATACCGGATCTGCGCCCTTTGCCGGGTTCAGCTTGGTCCATGGAATATTCTTGGCGCCTGGAATGGTGCCTTTCTTCACCCAGTCAGGTGTGCGTGAATCAACCACCAGGATGGTGTTGTCGCCGCCGGCCATTTTCTGCAGGTAAGCAATAACTTCAGTTTCACCAATGGTTTCTATGCCCGGCGCCAGTGTTGATGGTTGAATACAGAAGGGTGGGCAAGGACGTGATGTCTTTGCAAACGATGCATTTACTGTGTTCTTGTTGTTCTGGTTACGTGAAATTTTTACTTTCTTGCCATTATGGACAACTTCTGCATCCATCATTTTCGGCGTAATGCCAACAGGCTTGCCAGCAGCGCTAGCATTGGCAGACAAAGTCAGACCAGCTGCCAGCAAGGTAACAGCCATCAATTTTGCTTTTATCATTAGAGTTGTCTCCTCCGGGAGTTAAAATTGCAGCTATTTTGCCGCATTATTAAAAAACCTTAGTTTAGTTGAAATTTTATTAGAATTATTGGAATGCCTGATTAATCACAGTCGGGCTCTTCATCACCTTCATCTTCCGGCTTTTTGTCGCCGTCGGTTTTTTTGTCATCATCAGCAGCAATGACACCACAAAAGCCATCCACGTCCATTGCAACCACGGCAGCACCAGCCGGCGCAGTAAAGCTGATGGACATGATCAGGAGCACGATTAGACGGGTTAGAAAACTCATGTTACGACCTCAAAAAACAGCTGTTTTAGCCAATCTAGCTTAACAAAGAATGAAAAAAACAACAGGACAATTTGTCATGTAATAAAAACGGATTATTCGGGCAATATGCGCTCGCCCTGCATCAGCTGCTGCAGGTTTTCGCGTTCACGTACAACTGTGGCAGTATCGCCATCGACCATGATTTCTGCTGCCCGCGGCCGCGTATTGTAATTCGAACTCATGGAGAAACCATAGGCGCCTGAAGAACGCACCGCCAGAATGTCGCCCTGCTCAAGCGCCAGCTCACGGTCTTTACCCAGAAAATCACCGGTTTCACACACTGGACCAACTACATCATAGGTGTTTATGCTGCCGGCTGTCTGTGATGATTCATCCTCGCGCTGTTTCAGTGGAATGATCTCCTGCCAGGCGCTGTACAAAGACGGGCGCATCAGATCATTCATGCCCGCGTCAACCACAGCAAAATTCTTATGTTCGTGGTGCTTCAGGAACAGTACTTCGGTAAGCAGGATGCCTGCGTTACCTGCAATAGCACGCCCGGGCTCGATCAGAATTTCAAGATCACGCCCCTGCAGATGCTCGACCAGTGCCGCCGCATGTTCCGCCGGTTGTGGCGGTTCTTCATCACGATAGCGAATACCAAGCCCGCCACCCATATCCAGGTGCTTGAGCACAATGCCCTGTTCCCCCAGGCGGTCAACCAGCGTCAGCATGCGTTCAAGCGCATCGACAAAGGGTGCTATTTCGGTGAGCTGGGAACCAATATGGCAGTCGATGCCCTGGACATCGATATGATCAGCTTCAGCCGCACGTTGATAGGCAGTCAATGCATCGTCAATCGAAATACCGAACTTGTTTTCTTTCAGCCCGGTAGAAATATACGGATGTGTTCTGGCATCGACATCGGGGTTTACCCGTAAAGATACCGGCGCAATGGTGCCATGTGCACTTGCAATCTGATCGATCATCTCGAGTTCGGCAAAAGATTCAACATTGAAACAGCGAATACCTGCTTCAAGTGCGCGTTCTATTTCACTCCGGCGTTTGCCAACACCCGAAAACACGACCTTTGCCGCCTCACCGCCCGCCGCCAGCACACGCTCGAGTTCACCGACCGAAACGATATCGAATCCAGATCCCAGCCTGGCGAGTATATTGAGCACAGCCAGGTTGGAGTTGGCCTTGACGGCATAACACACCAGGTGAGGCAGCGATGACAAGGCATCATCGAAGGCACGCCAGTGACGCTCGAGGGTTGCTCGTGAGTAGACATAACATGGCGTGCCCCATTGCTCGATATGCGCTGCTATGTCTACATCTTCGGCCCAGAGCCGGCCATCGCGGTAATTGAAATAATCCATCAGTCAGCTTTCCCGCTGGTACTGGTATCCTGGTCCTGCGATGGCGCATCCTGCTGTGGCGATTCCGGCGGTTCCTCGGGCAGGTATAAAGCCCCGGTTTTGCCGCAGGCAACCAGCACTAAACAGCTCAACAACACTATAAAAAGTCGCATCGATCAAGATACCGAATGGTAAAAAGCCGATTATTGCAATAATCTGTGCACACTGAAACCTGCATCGCCCTTTTTAATATCAAATGGTAAGCCTAAATGTCAGACGATAAGCCCATTATTGTGCAAACGAACCCCGACGACTCGAGTGAAGCTGATGCTGCTGTAATCTGGCTGCACGGTCTCGGCGCAGACGGCAGTGATTTTGTACCCATCGTATCCGAACTCAAATTGCCCGCTGCTTTAAACATCCGATTTATTTTCCCGCATGCTCCGGTACGACCGATCACCATCAACCAGGGCTATCGCATGCGCGGCTGGTACGATATCACCAGCCTCGATATCGCCAACCGTGATGACGAAGCAGGCATCATTGAATCCAGTACTATTCTGACCCGGCTGTGCGATGAACAGCTTGCGCAGGGAATCGCTCCTGAACGACTTATCGTGGCCGGCTTTTCACAGGGCGGCGCCATCGCACTCCATGCAGGACTGCGCTATCCGGAAACCCTGGGCGGCATCATGGCGCTGTCTACCTACCTGCCCATGCAACAGCGCCTGCCACAGGAAGCCGTGGCCGCAAACCGGCAAACGCCTGTATTCATAGCCCACGGTCTGAACGACGATGTTGTTGCCCTGCAATTCGGACTGCAGACCCGCTCACTGCTGCAACAACTGGGCTACCGGCTGCAATGGCACGACTACGCCATGGGACACAGCGTGTGCATGGAAGAAATCAGCGACATCAGCGGCTGGCTCGGCAGCGTACTGGCACAGGACTAAATCCACCTTCAACGCCAATATGGGCTATGATTACCAAATAGCACCGTCTGACGGGGTAAATGATGGATAAAAACATCAGATTAAGCGTTGATATGTCGCCTGCCGAGCCGTTATGGAAAATCGCGCCGACACGCGATGAAAATGGTGATCGCGTCAGTGATTTTCTGATGATCATCCCCAGGCTGCATCAGAAGCCGGAAAACCATATCAAGCGCACCCTCAACGATATTGATCGTGCACTGAAGCAGTTCAAATCGGATATCGTGTTTGCCAATATGGACATGAAACTCAATACCCTGTGGGTATCGTTCAAATCCGAACCCGGGCTGTTCATGAAAATCGCTGCCGCGATCAAGCTGCAGGTGCCCGAGGCCGTGTTAGTCGGCGATATGAGTTCACGCCTGGCTAAATGAAGAACAGCCACTTTAAATGATCCAAACCAGCACCACTACTAATTACGTATAGGATCAGATATGGAACAAGCAATCAAAATGGAGGCGCTCGATGAGTTGCGCAGCCTGATGGGCGATTCTCTTGATGAAGTTTTGCAAACATTTATCGATTATGTACCGGGCCAGATCGACGAACTGAGCACGGCCGTCATGAACGATGATGCCGAAGGTGTCTTCAATCTCGCGCATAAAATGAAAAGCTCCAGCAGCAGCATAGGTGCGCTGGGTCTCGCGCACATGGCAGAGCAGATCGAGCTGATAGGCCGTTCAGGCTCAACCGAGGGCACTGCCGAGCTTCTCGAACAACTAAAGGGCATGTATACAGACGCTGAAGCCCTGTTGCGGGAGCAACTGCAAAAATAAATCATTCACCGCAGAGGCGCGGAGACGCAGAGGTTTATTATTTTTATGTAGGAGCGGCATGTGCCGCGAATGCTGAAAGTTAGCCGCTCGAGCCCCACCAACGCAACCCCAGTGAATTCCGAGAAAAATATAATAAAAAAAAGAAAGAGTCTAACGG